>CAMZAC010000055.1 GCA_947304085.1 uncultured Alphaproteobacteria bacterium | reverse complement strand
ATTAGCGTTGTTTGCGTTTGTATATTCCACACTGAATCAACGCCGTGCGTAAATTGGTATAGTACGGAACGGATTGCCGCAGATGATGATTGTATTTTGTTGCGTTGTTGCTTATCATTACAATTGGAATGTTTTTTTCAATGCATTCAGAAACCACATTAGGCGAATCATCAAAATGCAAATCTGTTTTCAGCTCATATAAAATATCTGATTTTTTGCCTTCTTGGTCATACACCTGTTCAAATGAACATTTTATACCTGCGTTCAATAGTTGCTGAAAAGTTTTTTGGGGCTGTTTTAATATACGTTCTGTGACGAACAAAATTTCTATATCAGGTCTTTGCATTAAACTGTTCAAAATGTGCGGAATTTTTTTATCTAATAAGGGCATCGTGTATAAAAAGTCGTCATTAAACAACTCAAAGATTCTTTTGACAACTACTTCATCATAACATTTACTTAAATCCCAATCGTGATATTTTACAAATGTTTGACCCACGTCCTTGAATGCCCGTTTGAACAATGGACGTGGGTCAAAAATCACAGTGTCTAAATCGATAGTAATTTTCATAACTGTTTAGTATGTAAGTTTATTCTTGTCAACGCGAAAATGTTTGAAAATAAGTGGTGTTCGTTTTGCGTCATATGCTATCGAAGCCAATTCTTGCTTGTGTTGTTTAAAAGTAGCACGAATATGTTTCATAATTTTTTTGATAGATTTTGGAATACCGTTATCCACACAATCTTGCGTTGGTTGCAATGTTTCTAAATCAAAATTACATACTTCATTTTTATAACTTATTGACACAAAATGCGCAACAGTATCGTATTGGAAAGAAGATATCTTTACTTTGACGCGAGCAGGTGATTTTACTAACGAAGTTTTTTTGCGATTATCGGAGATAATAATGCGATGTATTGTTTGACGCTGTTCTTCTAAACCTGCGTTGACCAACATATCATCTAAATCGTTTTCCATATTTTTTTCTGTATCAAATATCATTTTTTATCCTGTTTGTCGTTGTTCAGCAGGCTTAAATTAACATAATTTTTCGTAAACGCAAGAAAAACCGCAAAAAATACGGATTATAAAAACAGTAAAATACAAGCGCACATTAAAAATTTGCGTTTTTTCTTGCAAATCAAATAAAAGAGTATAAAATATAGTGCGTTGCGCCCATGGCTCAATTGGATAGAGCATCTGACTACGGATCAGAAGGTTGAGGGTTCGAATCCTTCTGGGCGCGCCATAAATTCAAAACACCGCCGTGTGCGGTGTTTTTAATTTATCATCGTGTTCAGACCTGTTCAGAAGCATTTGGCAAATGCCAGTTTGCAGGTTGGGTTCGAAAACGAGTAGATTTTGCAAATGAAATGTAACAAAATCGTCACGGTTTACCCACAGCCGGCACAAATTTATGTGCCGTGCGAGGGAATCCTTCTGGGCGCGCCATAAATCCAAAACACCGCCGTGTGCGGTGTTTTATTTTGTAATTTGATTTAAAAGCATGCCACACTTGAATTTTTCAAAATGCATACGACATACAGAACGATATCGATCTGCCCCAACTGCAATCTGTGGACCATTTGTAATGATGTGTCCGTTTGCATCAAATCGTGCATTGTGTGTAGCTAAGTTCATACAGCCATCAATTTGGCAGTTAGCTTCAATTAAATGTAATTTTGCACCAACTTCAATTAATCTTTGTGAAGCCGGGAACAGGTGTTCGTTGCTATCTGTCATCAATCCGTATCCCATAATGATAACTTTTGAATAATTGATGATTCTTGCCAGTTTATCAACGTCACCAGAGCTGAAAAATTGTACTTCATCAATTAAAATAAATTGTGTGTCTGGCTTTGGAATATAAGAGTCAAAATTTTTTAATGATAAAGCAGGCATCCGCAAACCAATTCTGGACACAATTTCATTGTCAGAAAACCTATCGTCACGTTGCGGTTTAATAATTTCAACCCGCTTACCAGTTTGCATCAAATTAAAAGCAGTTGTCAACAACTGTGCGGTTTTGGCAGCGCCCATAACCCCATAGTGAAAATGTAAATTTGCCATTTTTAATCTCCTTTAATCTCCTAGTCAGATTCTGCATAGTTCACAGTGTTGTCATGAACCGTATAGTGACTACCATCATAGAATTTTACGTGTAAAAGGTTATTTGTTTCAATATTCATCGGCTTTGCAGAGCCAGAATCAGATGGAACCAAAGACATATCTGCATAATGTGGCCCATCGCTGAATCGGATTGTTAACGATGGTATACCCGGTTTTGGGTTTTTATGCAGATATAATACGTCTGTACCTATGTGCAGCATATGCCCACAATCATCAAGTAATCTTGCACCAACAGGAGAAACTGTGCCGTCTGAACATTCTGTTCTACCTTGGGTAATAAACGGATCGAAAGGATATGTGCCACCAATACAGTAATAATAATGTTTTTTGCCTATGCCGTTTTGTTCTGGTGCACATATTGCACATTCCAATGTATTTGCAGGTAAATACAAACCTGGACCACAATATTTTGTTTTGACGTTCATTTCGACTGAACAAACCACATCATAATCAAAAAGCCATGGAGTAGCAGTAGTTGGTAGAGTAAACTCTGCACCAGTTCCAGAACCATTTCCTGCGCTTTTTTGACAAGTAAATTCGTCTGCGGGAACAAAACCATAATATGAATTACAAACCTCTGAAGCGATTCTTGCGCTATAATCTTGATTATAGGTGACTAAATCAGAAGCGCTTTCTGTTTCACCACAATAATAAGTGACAGTATATTTGTCTGCTAAACAATCTGGTAATACCAAACCTGTTGCTCCGCCAACCACATATACGTCGTTATTACCAGCAGAATCATCTTGATTCGAAGCATGATAACCCGTATTACAAGTCGCAGACCAAGAACATTTATTATTTTTAATGGTTAAAGTTGGTGTTCCTGCGTTGTTTCCACCAGATGGTTGTGTGCAACTTGCAAATCTTGCATACAAAGTTGCTTCGCCATCAATTCCTTCATCTTCGCTGGGGTTTGTGTTGCTGTCATCAAAAGTTGTTGGGGAAACAGGATTATCGGTACAAGTTAAACATCCTGTTTCTGGTATTATTTTGCTTCCGCCTTCAGATTGTGTTGTCCAATAGCCAGTAAACACACTACCTACCTTTGTCGGAATATCGACTGTATCCAAAGTATAATTATCAGCATCTTTCCATCTGCGACCATATTCTTCATAAATAACATTGGTTTGACTTTCGTTGACAAGATTAATTTTATAGTTTTTTGTGTTCCACTGTGCATACAAAGTTCTGGATTTCAGGTTATTTAAAGTTTCTGCCAAATCAGACACAATCATGCATGCTGAAGAATTATTATCATCACACCAACCAACAAAACTACCAATTGTCTTTGTTGGGGTTGGTATACTACTGGTCACAGATTCAATAGTATTTATGTTGTATGATGAAGGCGGGATAGTTGCACCAACAGGCCAACTGCCACCGTTCAATTCATAATCTAAACTATAATTTATTATCTCGCAAGCTGTTTCAGCCGTATTTTTGGTATAACCACGATTACAAGTGAAAGTCATATCACAAGCCCCAGGATTATCCAACTCACAAACATCTGGGTTTGCATCATAATATCTTTTACAGCTTTTAGATAATGTTGAATAGGTACAGTGTGCATTGGTGGGACAAGGGTTATAATCTGCAGAATTACAACTCGCAGTTTCTTGTCTATAGCACTGCCCGATATTTGTTGCTTGTGCCGCAGAATTTGGATACCCAGCATCTGTATATTCACTACATGAACAAAGACCATTATCAGCCGCCGACAAGGCTTTAGAACCGGATTCCCAATCGCAAGGTTGCCCAGGGCAATAATTACCTTGTGTGCAAGGCACGCAATCATCAGCATCTACATCATAATAACTACCCGGATCACAGAATCTTGTATTCAGAACGCATGCGTTGGATGTAGAGTTCCAAGTATAACCTGTGGCACAAATAACACTTGTTATATCGCAAGCACCCGGTGTCACTTCGCATGATGGGGCGGTATCCCCGTAATGACGTGTGCAATGTGCGGTTGTGTTATCGTTCGCGTATACAATGCTTATCACATTAGCACCAGGTATAGGGTTAACGATGGAACAAGGTCGCGTTTCATCATATTCGTTATAACAATATGACTCCTCTTTAGATTCTGGTTCAGAAAGATTGAACAGACCGTTTGTTCCAGGTATATCAGCACAAAGATCTTTACCTTGATCATTTGGGTCTTCATCATCAAATTCTACACCTTTGCAATAATAGTTCGCTTCGCAAGGTTTACATACACCCTCAGAGCCAGAATAGTATTGGCCAGAGGGGCAGGAATTATAATCACGAACCCATTTTGCATAAAGGGTCACAGTAGCACCATTTGTAGAAGTAAGATTTGGAACGACAGCACCAGCAGTATAATGTTTGTTATCGCTACCAGAACAAGATGCCTTGGTGCACCAACCATCAAGATGGTAATCTGTTTTAACGAAATGACCAGTGGCATTTGGTAATGTTTTAGCAGGACTGTCATTAATGGCAGTATCATAATGAACAACCAAATCGTCTATAGAATCGACCACCGTTCCACTATTCTCGTCAAATTGAATAGTATAAGTATTGGCGGTCCATTTTGCATACAAACTTTTTCTTGTTTCATTAAGACACAAAGAAGTTATTTTATTTGCGTAGTTTGTTGAATCATACCAACCATCAAACTGATAACCTGTTTTTGTTGGTGATGTTAAACTTACATTTGCACATGAATATCTTGCATACCATACATTGTTGGTGTCATCTGCTGTATAGCTTTCACCAACGGTCAAACCTGTGTCTGTTATTTTACCGTCTGAATCAATATACTGTGTTGTCCAACCTGTATTGTTGTAATAGCCTTCAAACGGTTTGTTTGATGAATTTGAAGATATTAAAGAGCCATCAGCATTATAATAATATACAGTCACCTGTGGTCCGGTTGGTATAACAATGGAATTGTTATTTGTTGGTGTCAGTTCAGTTGTATTATCACGAGGACTATCTTGCAAATATACACCCGTATTATACGTTGTATAAAGTGTTGATGTCCCGTTTGAACC
>CAMZAC010000054.1 GCA_947304085.1 uncultured Alphaproteobacteria bacterium | reverse complement strand
TATCAAAATTTATTCAGAATGTATCCTGTATTGTCTGGTATGACCGGGACTGCTATGACAGAAGCAGCGGAATTTGAAGAGATTTATAAATTGCGCGTTGTATCAATCCCAACGAATAAACCTGTGGCACGCGTGGATCATCACGATGAAATATATCGTAATAAAACAGAAAAATATGATGCGATATTGAAACAAATAACAGAATGTGTGGAACGTAAACAGCCTGTGTTGGTTGGAACAGTATCAATTGAAAAGTCGGAAGAATTAGCAAACTTGGTTCGTGAAAAATTGAACATCAATCCTGCAGTATTAAATGCTAAACATCATGAATCAGAAGCAAAAATAGTTTCTCAAGCTGGTGCGCCAGGCGCTGTGACAATTGCTACAAATATGGCTGGTCGTGGAACAGATATTAAATTGGGTGGTAATGCAGAATATTTGATTGCTGAATTGGATGAAAACGCACCAGATTTTCAAGATAAAAAACAAGAAATTATAGACAGAATTGAAGCAAACAAACAAATAGTCAAAGATGCTGGTGGTTTGTATGTCATTGGAACAGAAAGACACGAATCAAGACGTATAGATAATCAGTTGCGTGGTCGTTCTGGTCGTCAGGGTGACCCAGGCGATTCTAAGTTCTTTCTGGCTTTGGATGACGATTTGATGCGTATTTTTGGTGCCAGCAGATTGGAAGGTATGTTGACAACTTTGGGCTTAAAGCCAGGGGAAGCAATCACTCATCCGTGGATAACAAAAGCGTTAGAAAAAGCCCAAAAGCGCGTAGAGGCTCGTTATTTTGAAGCGCGTAAAGAATTGTTGAAATATGATGATGTTATGAATGAACAAAGAACCGTCATTTATAAACAACGAAACGATTTAATGTCTTCAGAAGATTTGGTACCGTTCGCGCAAGGATTAATAGGCGATGTTGTTGAAATGATTTGTGAAAATAATATTCCAGAAAAAGCACATCCGTTAGATTGGAATATTAATGGTATTCATAATGATATGATGCGTATATTTGCACTTGATATAACAGATTTAGAAAAATGGAAAACGGATGAAAATATATCTGAACGCAGTGCGTATACAACGTTGTTTAATTTAGCAATGCATCGTTATAATCAACAGGCAGAAAAATATGGTAAAGAATTAATGCAAACTGCTCAAAAACAAATGATGCTTGGCGCATTAGATTCTGTATGGAAACGGCATTTACAACAGATGGATTATTTACAGGGTTCAATTGGTTTGCGTGGTTATGCCCAAAAGAACCCACTTTATGAATATAAAAACGAAGCGTTGGAATTATTCAGAACAACAATGCAAAACTTTAAGTTGATGTCTGTTGCATATATTTGTCGTATGGAATTGACGCGTGCGGACGTTGATGAAACAGCAAAACAGCAAGCACAACATGATTCTGAATTGAACCAGAATACGGGTGGGAACAATATGGCAAATATGAATATTTCCAGAAATGCTCTGTGTCCGTGTGGTTCTGGTTTAAAATACAAACATTGTCATGGAAAATTGCATTGATTTTTGACGACAGACAAGGAAGGATTTCATAATATGCCTGATTTTGTGCATTTGCGTGTTCATTCAAAAATTTCTGTTGGTGGTAGCACTTTGTCTGTTGGCGCTAACAAAAAGTTAGGTATATTAAAAGGTATTCCTGAGTTATGTATTGATAATCATATGTTTGCATGTGCGTTGACTGATACAAATATGATGTCGGGATGCGCAGAATTTTCTGATGTGATGTCGTCCAATAAAATACAACCTATTATTGGTGTGGAATTGTCTTTGAATCATCATAATGCAGATCCAAAAATATTACGTCAATCTTCGTTATCAAAAATAGTTCTGTTGGCTAAACATCATGAAGGGTATTTAAATTTATGCGAGATAAGTCGCATTATGTATATGCGTAAAGAAAATCATCATTTGGGGCCGTATATTACATTTGATGAATTAGAAAAGTATAAGGATGATTTAATTTGTTTGTCTGGAGCGCATACAGGTCCAATTGGGATGGCTGTGTTGAATAACCAAAATGATATGGCGATGGAGTTGGCTAGACAGTTATTAAATCTGTTTGGTAATAATTTTTATATAGAAATTCAACGACATGGATTAGAAGACGAAATTAAAACAGAACCCGTGTTTTTACAAATCGCCCGTGATTTGAATATACCAATTGTTGCAACAAACGATGTTTGTTTTCCTGCACGTAGTGATTATGAGGCAATGGATGCATTAAGTTGTGTTTTGGGACAAACAAAAATAATTGATCCGGAAAGACCGCGAAAATCATCAGAACAATATTTCAAATCATCCGAAGAAATGATCGATTTATTTTCAGATTTGCCAGAAGCAATTGAAAACACTGTTAATATAGCAAAGCGATGTGCCTTTTTTGTAAATGTTCATGAAAAACCGTTATTGCCACGTTTTGGTGCAGATTTAGAAACAGAGTGTCAGATGTTGCGTGATGCAACAATGAACGGCTTGAAAGAGCGTATTAAACAACATAATATCACAGACACAGAGCCCTACTTTGAACAAGCAGAATATGAACTGGGTGTTATTATTGGTATGGGCTTTCCTGGATATTTTTTAATTGTTGCTGATTATATAAATTGGTGTCGTCAAAATAATATTCTAACAGGGCCTGGACGTGGGTCTGGAGCGGGTTCTATTGTTGCATGGGCATTGGGTATAACACATGTCAATCCATTAAAATATGGTTTGTTGTTTGAAAGATTTTTAAATCCAGATCGTATCTCTATGCCTGATTTTGACGTTGATTTTGAACCAACAGGGATTGAACGTGTTTTAGATTATGTGGGCGAAAAATATGGTCGGGATTCTGTGTGCAGAATAATTACATTTGGTAGTTTGCAGGCGCGTGGTGCAATTCGTGATATTGGGCGCGTGTATGGTATCCCTTATTCTAAATCAGACAGATTATCCAAATTGATTCCGATGGATGCAAAAACATTGCGTGAAGCCGTGGATTCGTCTCGTGAAATGCAAGACATTTTGGAAAACGATGCGGATATGAAAAAGGTTGTTCAAGTTGCCGAAGATTTGGAAGGGTCAATAAGGAATCTTGGTCAGCATGCATGTGGAGTTGTTATTGGCGACAGACCAACGACCAAGATTGCACCGGTATACCGTGATCCTGCGAATCCGTTGCCGTCTTGTCAATTTGATGGGCATTATTTGGAATCTGCGGGTTTAATTAAATTTGACTTTTTGGGCTTGGAAACCTTGGTTGTTTTGAAATATGCTGTGCAATTAATTCAAAAAACACGCGGTATAAATGTGGATCTGGATAAAATTCCAACAGATGATGAAAAAACAATGGAACTTTGGCAGTCTGGTTTAACAGAAGGTATATTTCAATTTGATGCCACCTTTGTTCAACAGACTTTGAAGAAAATGCATCCGACGAGTTTCTTGGAAATATCGGCTTTGAATGCATTAAATCGCCCCGGACCGATTGCCTTTATTCCACAATTTATTGCTCGTATGCATGGCGAAGAGCCAATTGAATATGTTCATCCACGTGCAGAACCAATATTGAAAGAAAGTTATGGTATTATTGTTTACCAAGAACAGGTTATGCAATTGACTCGTGTGTTGGCGGGTTTTACCCGTGGGGAATCTGATACCGTGCGAAAGGCGATGGGTAAAAAGAAGCTTGATTTGTTGGCTAAACTAGAGATTAAATTTTTAGAGGGTTGCAAAAAAGAAGAAACTTTGGATGAAGCAACTGCAAAAGATTTGTGGGAAAAATTTAAAGAATTTGCAAAATATGCATTTAATAAATCGCACGCGGTTGCCTATTCTATCGTCGCAAATCAATGTGCCTATTTAAAAGCTCATTTTCCAGCAGAGTTTTTAGCTGCATCTATGTCCAGCAACATGAATGATACGGATCAATTGTCTATATTTGTTGATGATGCAAAATCTAATTTTAATATACAAATTGTGCCACCAGATATAAACCAAAGCGAATCGTCTTTTACTGTGAAAAATGGGAAAATTATTTATGCGTTGGCCGCAATCAAAGGTGTTGGTGCAGTTGCGACTGATGCGCTTGTTGCAGAACGAGAAGCACATGGAAAATTTAAAAATTTGACCGATTTTGCAAAGCGTTGCTCGCCATTTATAAACAAACGCATATTAGAAGCGTTTGCAAAAGTTGGTGTCTTAGATTCAATTGAAAAAAATCGTGCATTAATATTTATGAACGCAGATGCAATTTTAGCTTATGCATCAAAGTCTCGAGAAAGTAATAACTCTTTATCATTGTTCGCAAATACAACGGAAGATGATGTTAGTGAAGATAGATTATTGCATGATTTACCAAAAACAACGCCATGGACCTTTGCACAAAGATTAGAAAATGAATTATCGGCATTGGGTTTTTATATTTCTGCACATCCGCTGGATCAATATAAACATTTAATTTCACGTGCAAAATTGGCGACTAGTGCAACATTAGAGTCTTTTGGTGACAGAAAAATGGTTCAAATTGCTGTTAATGTGAATTCTTATTCAAGAAGAAAGACAAAAACAGGTAAAGATATGTTGACCATTAATGCATCAGACAGTTTTGGTAACATAGAAGCTGTGGCTTTTGGTGAAAATACTTTTGATTTAGCTCAATCTTTGGCTAATGAAACAGCTGTCGTTATTTCTGGTAAGACATCTGTGCGTGATGATCGGATTTCTATTTTTGTTGATTCAATTATACCTTTGGCAAAATGGGTTGCAAAAATAGCGAAAACGATAACAATAGACATTAATAATCAATCTGTTTTGCCTGATATAAAAAAGGCATTGATGGCATTACCTGTTGGACAAACACAAGTTGTATTAAATTTACATAGCGATAGCAAAAGTGCTGCATTGGTATTAAAAAGAACTGTGGAATTGGGTGCAAACACAGCAAAAGATTTAATTGCTTTGGGAACCAAGGTGACAATAGAATGACAAAACATATACCCGTACTTTTAAGCGATATTATGATGACATTAGGTGATGTTCATGGTCGGACAATTGTTGATTGCACGTTTGGCGCGGGGGGGTATAGTCGTGCTTTTTTAAAGGCTGGCGCAAATGTAATTGCGTTTGATCGCGATACAAATGTGATAGATGATGCAAAAAAAATTGAACAAGAATATGGTAGTAATCGATTTAAATTTATAAATGCCCCGTTTTCAGAAATCTGTAAATTGCAGTCTGATGATTTTGACGATGTGGTGTT
>CAMZAC010000053.1 GCA_947304085.1 uncultured Alphaproteobacteria bacterium | reverse complement strand
TTTTTAATACTGGTGTATTCAATGTTGGTGCAGGCATACCTCCAATATTTATTGCGCCAAATGCGCCATTGGATGTCACACACGCGATTAACAACAAAATTCTTAGCAACGCCTTATTTGTGTGTGTGTGTGTGTGTGTGTAGATTTCTGCGGCTTTCATGGTATTTCTCCCTATCTCTTATGGGATATATTTTATCATATTTTGTATATTATTCATAATAAAAAATTAGGATATCACAATCCCATTTTATTTTTCATTTCACACAACACAGGGGTTTGTAAACCCAGTTTTTTTCCACGATTTATCAAACCACGCAACGCAAAAATCCCCTCTACTGTTCCAGAATATTCTTCACCCTTTGCAATCGCAATACCTGCCGAAAAATTTCGACTGGTCGGGGATGTAGCAGACAAAAATAAATCGCCCACACCACACAATCCATGAAAAGTGCCACAATTTGCACCCATTTCAGCCGCTATATCGACAATTTCGTTCCAAGCACGTGTAAACATCAATGCGCGTTCATTCTCACCATGGGTCTTAATAGTCAAAAATCCAGATATTAACGATTCTGCGTTTTTACCAACACCGCAAATTTGTGCGCCAATAACATCTTCTGAATCTTGTAAATATAATTCAGATAATGCAATATGCCCACCTGCTCTGACACTTTCATTGCCAGCCAAACTTGAACCTGTCGGGATTCCAAGCGCAACCTCTCTTGCAAATTGCGGACCAGATAAAACCCCGATATTTTCGCATTTTGGCAACTCCTGCGCCAAGATTTCAGACATAAACATACCAGTTTTTTCTTCCATCCCTTTTGTACAAATTAAAATCGGTTGACCATTATACCAATTCACCATCTTTTGTACTGTTTCACGAAAAAAAGCCGCAGGTGTCACAATCAATAAATATTCACAATCTTTTAAATCTGACATATTTGCAGTTTTAGTTATATTTTCCGGAGTTTTTAAATCAGAAAGACCATCAAAAATCCCATCAAAACCCCAATGAATAACTGCGTTTCCTGATTTTGCACACACAAAAGCCAAGGCGGTTCCCCATGCACCTGCCCCTAATACACCAACTTTCATTTTAATTTCCTTATCTTTTTTTGGACGAACGGCACAACTATTAAACCATCATCAGACAAATCTATTGCGTGTAAATATGATCGTTTTGCCCTTTCTTTATCGCCTTTCTTTGCGTAAATATCACCCAAGTGTTCATACAAAGAAGATGTTGTCACAGAAATTTCACCAACACGTTCTAATACTTCCAATGCAGCCTGAACCCCTTCCCGTTTATCAACAATGACCCCCAAAATATCCCAGGCAACAACATCAGATATATTCTTTTTAATCAATACCATAGCGTAATCATACGCATCATCTAAATTACGGTTTTGCTGTGCCCAAATGCGCGCTTGTAATAATAAAACATCAGATTGCAAACCGTCATCTAACTCTTGTGCTTGTTTTAAATCTTTCTGGGCCTTTTCAGGTTGATTAAACATCAAATAAACATTAGCCCGTTGTTTAAGAAAATATCCACGTCCTGTATCTGTCAAATCTTTATGTTGCAAAGCACGATTTATTAAACGCAGTGCAGCCCGCTTTTTTCCCATTTTAATATTATCTTTTACAATGGTATCCACAGCAGAAATAAACAATGGATTTTCGTATGCTATTTTTTCTATATATTTCAAATTCCCGGCTTTTTCAGCAATTTTCATTTGACCGAACAAATACAACGGATGTTTTTTTGATATTTTATTAAAGGCTTGTTTATAATCTCCAGAGTTATGAAAATAGTATTGCCCAAGATAATAATTAATAGCATCTTGATTAGATTCGCCAGAAACAATTTCTGCAAATCGCAACATCAACACCGATAAATCAGTGAAAATTATTATTTGCGTATGTGCTATGCTTTGAATTATACCAAAAACAAGATTATTTTTGTATCCTGCATAATTCGACCAATCTGGAATATCTTTATAGTTCAACAAAATCATTCCGCTTGGTTTTGCCATAAAATCATTACGCAAAATATCCATATCTTCCGTCATACCATTTTCTTTATAAAAAGACATCAAATACAAATAATCATTTATATTCATAAAATCAGGATGAACATCTGCAAACTCTTTTGCTGCTTTATCAACATCATTATTCAATACTGCAATTTGCCCACGCATAAAAGCTTTCCAAGATTTATTGGTTTTTAACGAATCTATAAAAGCTAACGCCTCTTTTGTTTTGCCTTGTTTCACAGATGAAAACACCCGCAATGGTGCAAACAATATAGAATTATCTTTACTATACAATTGGTAAACTTCCTTCCAATTATCGTGTTTAACAAGATAGGCATTGTAAATTAATCGTTTAACCACATCTTTATCTTGTTTCACAGATTTTATATCTTCAGGCATTTTACCGTTAAAAAAATCTATGGTTGATTTTGTGTTTTTAACAACAGGGACATCTGCTTTTACATCACGCATCATTTCAGCCGCAGCATCAAAATCATTCACAAACAATGCATGTTGTGTTGCCAAAAAGGCACCAAAATCCGTATGCATTAAACCATCTGTTTTTTTGGATTTATCTGTTTTTGTGCCACAAATAACGAATACAACACAACCACATAAAAACAAAACCATCAAACAGTTAAAAACAATTTTCCAAAAACTTTTCATTTCTTTCATAGCAAAATATGTTAAAATAAATCTTATGAATAATAAAGAAAAATTTATAAAATACGAAATTTTGCTAAAAGATTGGTCAACAAAAATAAATCTTGTTGCCCCAAGTACTTTGTCAGATATACAAAACAGACACATTGCAGACAGCGCTCAATTGGCAGATTACATACCCAAAGACACTAAGATTATTGATTTAGGCAGTGGTGCTGGCTTTCCAGGTGTTGTTTTGGCTATATTAGGTTGGGATGTTATTTGCATTGAATCTGTTGGCAAAAAAACAACTTTTTTAAACACACTTAAACAAGAATTAGATTTGCCAAATCTGACAATTATAAATGATAGAATAGAAAATTTTCTTTCAAAAACACCGGTAAATGCCGGGAATTTTGTTTTTACAGCCCGCGCCTTTGCCCCATTAACCAAAATTCTGGACTATACCGCCAAGAAAAAACGCCGGCTTTTTTTATTAAAAGGCCGGGAAATCGAATCGGAAATCAATACCGCTAAAAAGAAGCACAAATTCGATTATAAACTATATAAATCTAAAACAGGAGACGGTTTTATTACAGTTATAACCCCATCAAAATAAGAACTTATTTCACATGAAACAATAAATAACATATTGTTTTTAGTTAATTTTAATATTTATATTGACTATTTTTTTGCTATTTAATATTCTATCTTTTAAAAGAAAAGGAAACAATATGGCAAAAGTAATATCGTTTGCAAATCAAAAGGGTGGCGTAGGCAAAACAACAACAGCGATAAACATAGCTGCCTCGTTAGCTGCCATAAAAAAACGTGTTTTGTTAATAGATATAGATTCCCAAGGCAACGCTGGAACAGGTCTTGGTTTTGTTCGTGCAGCCCACAAACAGAGCGTATATGGTGTATTAATGGGTACAGCAACAATCGTTGAAAATATATTAACTACGGCTATACCCAACTTGCATATTTTACCTGCATCTGCAAAATTAGCTGGCGCAGAATTAGATATGGAAGGTATAGAAAACCCAGAATATCGTTTACGCGATGCAATAAAATCAATCGAAAACAACTATGATTATATCTTAATAGACTGCCCGCCTGCTCTTGGCATTCTGACCTTGAACGCATTAAATGCATCCGATTACGTTATCATACCTTTGCAATGTGAGTTTTTTGCGCTTGAAGGCGTCCAACAATTACTATCAACAATCACCTCGATTCAACAAAGATGGAATTCAAAATTGGATATTTTGGGTATGGTTTTAACCATGTACGACAAAAAGCTAGGGTTGACACGTGCGGTTGAAAAAGATGTTCGCGACACTTTTGGTGACAAAGTTTTTAAAACAGTTGTACCACGTAATGTTCGCGTCTCTGAAGCACCAAGCTATGGAAAACCCGCCCTATTTCACGATTTTAAATCACCTGGGGCACAAGCATATTTACGTGTCGCGACAGAAGTTGTTAATGCACTAGAACAAAGGGGAATAAAATGAGTTCAAAATTTTTAGGCAAAGGTCTTGCCGAACTGCATCAAGAAATGGGTCAGATACCAGATATCTCTGTATTAACCGGTTTAGAACGTGTTGTTGTAAAACCCATCCCTTTGTTTCAAATCAGTGTGAACCCAGACCAACCACGCAAACAATTTAAAGAACAAGAATTACAAGAACTTTCTGAATCTATCAAAGAAAAAGGAGTGTTAGTTCCAATTATATTGCGCACCGTCCAAAACAAGCCATATCTTTATGAAATAGTAGCCGGAGAAAGACGCTATCGTGCAGCAAAGTTGGCCGGATTAAGCGAAATACCCGCATTAGTTAAAACTATGACTAATCAAAATGCGATGGAAATAGCGTTGATAGAAAATGTCCAACGCGAAAATCTGAACCCGATAGAAGAGGCCGAAGGTTATGAAAATTTAATGAAAAAATGTGAATACACTATGACAGATGTGTCAAAATTAATTGGCAAATCTGAAAGCTATATTCGCAATTTAATACGTATTACCGCATTACCCGAATCTGTCAAAGAAATGGTTCGTGAAGGTAAAATATCTGCATCTCATGCTCGAACAATAGCCGTATCAGATAACCCAGAAAAACTGGCCCAAGATATTATAAATCAAGGTTTATCTGTTGCAGACACACAAAAACAAGTCAAAAAAACAGAAAGAAAACGCAACAGCCG
This sequence comes from uncultured Alphaproteobacteria bacterium, assembly GCA_947304085.1. Taxonomy (GTDB): domain Bacteria; phylum Pseudomonadota; class Alphaproteobacteria; order Rs-D84; family Rs-D84; genus Enterousia. Next base: position 412 of record CAMZAC010000053.1, on the reverse strand, counting down.
ATCGTTTAATGCAAACTCTTTGGATTCTGCATATGTTGCAAAAATAGAATCTAAATTAGGCAAAAAATTTGGTACAATTGTAAAATTACGTGAAAAACGCGGTGGAGCAGGGGATTTTATCATTTCTTTTGCGAATCGAATTCAAATGGAAGATTTGATAAACCAATTGTCTGAACAATAAAGTTAAAATAATATAAAAACACCGGCAAATGCCGGTGTTTTTATAACAAAAGTTATCATTATTTAACTGTTGTTGTAGCATTACGATTGAATTTCCATACGTCTTCGCCAGAGCCCAAGACCAATGGACGTTCTTTACCGTAAGAGATAGTAGAAATACGACGAGGATCTATACCATCTTCAACCAATACATTCTTTGCAGCATTTGCACGACGAGCGCCCATAGCCAAGT
>CAMZAC010000052.1 GCA_947304085.1 uncultured Alphaproteobacteria bacterium | reverse complement strand
ACAGTAGTTCGCCAATTTTGACCGTTTTATGACGAAAAAACAAAGTCAATCCGTAATAAACCAACAATAACCCCAGACATAACCCGAAAAGCCCCTTTATACCAACTGAATTTTCGAACATTTCGTGCGGAACCAAGAAATAACCAATAACTGCAATTGCAGATGCACCCAAAAAGTATGTTATCCCCGAAAAAGTCAACATTTTTATAATATCACCACCTGGCACACGCCAACGAGTATATAAACGATACCGAATCGCACCACCACTGACCAACGCATTTCCGGCATTATTACTGATTGCGAATCCCAGCATTCCGGCCAACATCCATTTCCACCAAGACACTTTGCGTTCCACATAATCTAATGCTAAATAATCATACAAAGACAACGCCAAATACCCACACAAACAAGCAATACATGCCATAAACAAATTATATTTTGGAATATTCAATAGTGCATGTGCGATATCAGCCAACGAATATTTACGCAATTGCCAATAAAGCATACCTGCGGCCAATATAAAAAAGAAAAGACCCGCATAACTGATTAGTTTCTTTAATAAACGTTTTGTTTTGATTGACATAAAACTCTCTTGCGGCACACAGCATAGCAACACCAAAGACAAAAATCAAATTAAATAAATCTTTTTACAAAAAAATCTTGAAATCACCGGAAAAATTGCTAAGTTGGTAATAAAGATACAAAAAAAGGATGTGTCATGACATCAAATTTAACAGACACAAAAAACGAAGATTTAAGTCGCGAAGATCTTTTGAAGAAATTGCAATACATTGAATCTACTGTCCTGCCTGGCAAAGATCGCATTATTCAAGGACAAAACAAAACTATTCGAACACTAACGGCTCAAAACCTCTTGTTTCGTGAGTTGCTAAAAAAGGTACTTGAACTGAAAATTGGTTTGTTTGATCGCGCTAAATTTATTGAATTGCAAAAAATTATCCAGAACAAACTAAACAGTGTTGTCATTAAAAATCAAGCCAGTTCCATTGACATTCTTACCGAACAAAATTCGACATTGCGCGATTTGATTGAACAGTTTTTAAACATTAATATCGGTCTTTTTAATATTAGCGAAATTAAAAATTTTCAACAAACTGTCCGAACCGTATTTGATAAAATTCGTGGCAGATAATATTTATATGATAAAAAAACACCGCCCAAACGGGCGGTATAATTATCTTTGTTGTTGTTGTCCTTTTACAAATTGTCTCATTCTATCATCTTCGGTATTCCAATACTTTTCAATCAAATCTAAGTATGACCACACTTCTTTATAAACATACTCTTTTATACCTGATTTTGCACTTAACAACCAATTTCTGCCCCATTGTGCATTACAAGCAATCTCAAATTCTGCATCGTGGTGACTTTCTCCACCTTGTCTGAATTTGTTCCAATGTGACGAAACAAATTTTTTATATTCTGCTAACCATGCCTTTATATATCCAGGTATAATTTCTGCCGCCATATTTGCAGCACGTGCAGCCAAAAACAGTTCATTTAAACTGTCCAAACTTACGTCACCAGCACGTATTGATTCCATCATTTTGTTCAAATTTGCTTTATCCTTGGCTGTTGCCACATAATTAGGATCTACCCTAGAAAAAATTTGTATTGTCATTATTTATACCCCTTAGGTTAATATTTCCGGCGCAATAATGACAAAATATATACCACTTGTCAACCTTTTTATACTAATCTACTTTTGCGCTAACTTTTGGCCAAACTTTTTCTGTATCCAGCGGATGTTGCTGATATTTAACATTTGAAAAATCTATATTATTCAAATCAAACCAGCGAATTGTAGGATTATACATTGTCGTATAATACAGCTTGTTATTTGTCATATCTGTCACACTGGTCCACTGGGTAGCCAACGGGATATCCGGCACTTGTTTAGCATCTGCAAATTGTGCACCAACAGGTATTGTCAATGCAGACAAAATATGAAATGCCTGCTCTACTGTTTTATCCGCCGTGGCTAACACCGGAGCACTGTTTTGGAAAAATGCGGCACGTATAAATCGTGATGGTGGTGTCATATCGCCCGGCAACCCTAACAAACCTGACCCATGTCCCAACGGTGAAACATATACATTACCAAATTCATGCGCATCCGCAGTACCACTGTGCAAGTTAATATAATTACTTAAATTAGTTATATGCCAATCATATGCCGGTGAATTTGTCAGAACGCCAAGTTTATTATCATGAACCATTGGAATTCCGTCTATATATTCTATGACTATTTGACGGCCGAATTTATCTGCAACGCGCCAATGCAAAGTTTCTGCACGTGGATCTGTTGCGGTTATTCTGATTGTCTGCAATGCATTGATGACATCATCAACCGTTTCGAAATTTCCCAAAACCCATGCAACAAATTGCGTATCAGACAATGTTATATCATTATCTTTGGCATTGTACTTTGGGTACGAACCAAATTTAGGAAAATAAAACAAACCTGCCGACAACCCTACTTCATTTAGCCCTTCTATAACATAATCTTCTGATGCTAAACCAACATAACCATAAAACGCACTGAATTTCATACCATCATGCGTTCCATCTGGCAAAGCAGATTGTTCTTGGTGTCCACGTGGGACAATCAGATAATCGCTTGGCGATTCCCCATTTGCCCACTCTACACTGCGCGCAACAATGTTTGCTCCGTCTGCTGATTGTAATGTGATTCCTGTACAGGAATCGGCACTGCGATGAATCCCAACAATTGCCAGTATCATCAAAAAAGTAAATGTTTTCGTTTTCATACTTTCCATTTTACATATATACAAAACAAAAGCACCAGGAAGCTATTCCACAAACAAAAAACCGCCAAATTCGGCGGTTTATACAACTATTTTTTATTTTATATACCCAATCTGTGATGTAATTTAAACATAAATATCGATTCGTTACCAAATGCATCTGTATTATTCGGATTAACACGATATATAAATCCAATACCCGCATCTGTCCAATTGCTTAACGATTGTTTATATGTTGTCGTAAAACGCAACTCACGCTTCACTGCAGACAAATCAATATATTCTGTGTGTGCGTCATTAACAGCAATTTCGTATTTACCATTATTTCCAACAACTTTAAAATCTGCATAACCATAACCCAGCTGACCATCTACAACTGCTAAAGGCATTGCCGCAGTAAAACCAAACCTGCCAAAATCTACACCCAACGCAAATGAATCAGATTTTATATTTGATACATCTGTAATTAATAAACCATCTGATACTGTATCAGTAATTGCATATGTTCCACGCAAAGATAATTTTATTTGTTCTGATGGTTTATATGTTGCGACAGTATCAACATATTTTGTATTGGTGTCTCGCAAAGCCAACAGTCCATCACTTACCATGCCCAACACAGTATTATCCTCATGCATGATACCGAACGACACATTTAAGCCAAATTTATCATTATCATATTTTGCATTCATCGCACCACCATTTGCCAATCCTAACCGACCAGGTTCAAATTGAGACGAAACCACAGGGTCTTTGGCTAAAAGATTTTCATCTGTAATCGACCCAACAAATGCACTTCCCCCAAGGCCAAAATTACCATATTTATACATTGCATCTGCAGACAAACTATTTGATACTAAACCCAACAAACCGTTTGCGCGACCATTAAATCTGGATTCGCCATTTGTCAGATGATGTTGATATTCTGTAGCTATATCAAACGTATCATTGTTCCACGCAAGACGCATATTATCCAAACCATTTAAATCATCGTTATAAGCACGCGCAGATATCGACATATCTATTGTTAAATTACCAATTTTATTTGTCCGCTTATTTGAAGAATCTACATTAAAATCGTTTAATACATCACCCATATACAAACCATATCTGGAATTCGTATTATCCAGCGCAATTGTATCCGTCCAAACACGTGGCAAAGATAAAGTTCCATCAACACTTTGCAAAATATCAAAATAAGATATTTTTATTGCGGCCCGCCCAGACAAAGACAAAACGCCGGATGCCAAAGATGATGTAGCCGCGCTTCCCCAATATTTATTTTGCGTTCCCTTTGATGAAATGATGGTTCCAGACGTTCCATCATAATAATAGACCGAAAAAGCCGGTTTAATTGCACGTCTTAAATTAATAAGTCCATATCCATAAACCTGTCTAAACAAATTTAAATATTCAGAAGAAGATAAGTCTGTATCATCCCCAACCGGTATTAAATCATTTGGTATTTCATACCTTTGCTGTAAGTAATTCACCAACTCATCCGTTGTAAACCTTACCCCATCCGTATTTGCATTTAAATACGGGCCATCTGCAGTCAAAGCCAACAATGTAAATATTTGGTCATTGTTCATATATGAAAACGCTGATTTAACCGATGCAACTGCACCAGCAGCAGCAGCAGTTGCCATTTCTGCAGTTGGACCAGATGCAGCAAAACACCACGGATCAATACCCTCTGCTGCATTACCGACACCCGCCAAACCACACATACGACTGTTGTATATAGTAGTTGTTGTGTTTCCGGTTGTATCATCTATAGAAGTAGATTCCCAACTAGATAACCGATATTTTCCATAAGATGTCCCATCACCATAATTATCAACAGATGTTGCATCAGATGTTCCATCTGTATGTGACACCCCAACAATCGTCATAAAATTATGTGCCAAAGTTCCAGAATAAGGGTCAATCATCGGTGCATAATTTTCAAAAGTCGCATCCAACGTATGCAAAAATGCATACGAATCTTCTAGTATAATATTATTGCTACTATCAACAACCGTAACTCCTGCAATATATTCACCAGCAGGCATTATTATTATTGGTTTTGTTGTTGATGTTGATGATGAATAACTACTAAACAATCTGTTTGCGATAACCCCTTGATCATCAGTTCCATATGAACCATAAATTGTTGATACCAACCCCATATACGCACTTATGTCATCAACGGCACCCATTCCCGGATTCTCTTTCAACTGATCCACAAACTTATTAAAAGTGTTCACTGTCACATAAGAATTTTGTTTAGATCCAGGAATAACGTTTGTATTCGCAATAACATCTACTTTTGAAGACGCATTTTCCATGGCGGAAAAATTAAAATACCCAGAATTTTTTTGCAATGTCTTTGTTTCATATATTGCGCCAGTATCATCCGGAGCATAAACCAAATTTATATTATCGCCACCATCTGAATTAATATACCAATTTTTATCTGTCCCAACCCCAACATAAATAGCCATATCACTTGTGCAAGACGTTGTATCATCACACTTTGCA
>CAMZAC010000051.1 GCA_947304085.1 uncultured Alphaproteobacteria bacterium | reverse complement strand
TATGAATAGTCAGGAATTACAAAAAACAGCGAAAAGGGCTGTGCGTGATGCAGCTCTGGAACGGTATAAGGCAGACAATAAATATACCAAGGGCGAATGTGTTTTGGAATTCAAAAAGTGTATGGTAGAGGAAGATAAATGTGGCAGTGGCTATGCAAATTGTGTTGTAAATCCTGTTTTGTTAGAGCAAAGCACAAAAAGTGGAAAAAAATCGTCTGCTAAACCAAAGACAATTTCAACAGGAACAACGGTTATAGAAATAGAATCTGCAACTTATGACAGGTTGGAAGCGTTTAAGGAATTTTGTGAACCGGTTTTAGATCAGTGTGTTAATGAACGCGATAATGTTTGGGGGGCGTTTTTAAGGACTTTTTCAGCTGAATTAAAGGCCGCGGAAATGCAAGCAGAGGCGGACAGATTGCAAAGTTGCGCATCAAATGTGTTAAATTGCATAAAGACAGCTGCAAGGAACGCAGGTAATGAGGAAGGAACAGAAGCGTGGGATTATTTCACATCAAATACAGAATTGGTTGATTATACGTGTAAGCCATATATTGATCAATGCGCGGTGGATAACCCAAATATGGCAAAAGCGGTTGTTGAGTATGTTAAACGTTATTTGGATGCCCAACGCGTTGATAATTGTACCAAGACAGTAAGAAAATGCTATCAAGATGCGTGTGGTGGTTCAGATTATCATTTGTGTGTTGGTTTGTCTCCTAAAAATTTGGTAGCAATGTGTTCGATGGATGCTGTAAGAAATGCGTGTATGGGGCATGTGCAAGATGGAACAGTAGAATCAGCTGAAGCATATATCGGGCGTATTGGGTATAGTTTGGTTGTTGAAATAAATGATGCCTTGGTTAAACGTTGTCAAAAGGCTGTGGATGATGCGATGACAGAAGTTTGTTATGGAACAGATTCTTGTACCAGTGATTCAATTGATTTTTCATCTTTGTGGCAGCAGTATTTGAAATATCAAGTTTGTCCAAATCCCAGAAATAAAAATATAAAATGCCTAGATGATGTTGCATTGTTATCTGATTGGCAGGTGGAAGATCCAAACGTAAAATGGGAGGTAATTGTTAGTCCTGTTGTGAAGCCCTCAGATTTCACGTTTGATTATTATAGTTATGGTAATAATGGCGTGATATCATGGAGTGGTTCAAATGCGGGTGGCGCAAAGGCGAGAGTAACAAATGTTGTAGATGAAACATTTAAAACCCTGTTAAGTAGAGTTGAAAGTGACGGGACAGTTGAAAGTTGTATATATGGTAATGTTCTTGAAGGGTTAGATGGTGTGGGCATTAACAACAAAAAGGAAACACCTGCATTTACAAATTTAACCAATAATGTTCGTGGGATTATTGGTCAGAGTATATACAACAAATTTGTATCACAATATGCCGATAGGTTAGAGGAAGTAATGGATGCCGCTGCTGAAGCGAATGTGACGATTACGGCAAAATATGCGCAAACAGAATCTGAAAGAGAGAAGGCCTGCAAAGATTTAGCAGAAGATGGTACAACAGAAGGTTCTGTTATTATTACAAAAACGTCAAGTTATAATTCGAGTACGAGTACGTGTAGAGTTGTCACTACAAAACAGTATTGTGATGATCCGAACGATTCAGGTGGGTGTGATAAATGGGAGAAAGGTGTCAATCAATTTATTTCATACTTCAACATGAAAACAGGTAAGATATGTAAAGAAAAAGATATTAAGTACGAAAGTGGAGTGGCAGCATGTAATTAATATGTTATGTATGTATCATGTATTAATTCGCATATCGGTTTTGATATGCGTTTTTTTTTAAAAAATATTTTTTATATTATTAAAAAAATGGTATAATATATTCAGCATATATGCGGAGAGAGTTTTTATGCATAATCTGGTTTATATTTTTTTGATGTTCGTTTTTGTGCCGTTTGATTTGTTTGCAGCAAAGGTGCTGACAACCCCTGTTGTTGCAACAGGAACCAAGGTGACAACGGCGGCGACTAATACTTTGGTTGATTCAGAATGTCAAGATTCTTATTTTGGCTGTATGGATGCTTTTTGTATTTTAGATAATATTTCGGGTGGTCGTTGCCAATGCAGTAATAAACATATTGCTTTGTCTGCAAAAATGAAAGAAATTATGGATATGGATAATCAAGCTTATGCAATAGCTACTTATGGTGTTGAACATATCGAATTAGGCAAAGCTGCGGATGATGTTTTATCCAGTTCTGAACGTGCGTTTGACAAGGCTATTCGTGATGCAAATGATGAACCTGTGGCTGACAAAGTAAAGAAAACCGAAAAGTTAACTTTGTCAGATTGGAACAGCTTTTTTTCATCACGAGATGATGAAGATGATGAAGAAGTTTTTGAATTAGACGATGATGATGTTGCAAAAAAAACGGGTGATGAATTATATAAAGTTGCAATGCAAATGTGTTTTGAACAAACGCCAGAAAAATGTAAAGCATCTGAAGATATGTTGAAAATGATGTATGTTCAAAAAATTCGTTCAGATTGCGCGGCTTTTGAAAATTCATTGAACAAGCAAGAGATAGAGGTTTATGCTAAACTGGAAGACGCTAAGAGTGGTGTACGTGCTGCAGCATTAACAGAAGTTAAAAATGCAAATAAATATACTTTGGGTGAATGTGCGTTGGAATTCAGAAAGTGTATGCAAGAACAAGCTGGATGTGGCGAAGATTGGACTGGTTGTGTTAAGTTAGCTGCGTCTGAAAATATGGAAAATAATGCGCCAGGATCAGTTGCGCAACCATATACTATCCAAGGAACTTTAACAAACATTACAATTGCGGCAACCAGTATGGATACTTTGTTGGCTAAAAAACCGTTGTGCGAATATGTCACAGAACAATGTGTTAATGAAAAATCTAAAGTTTGGGATGTTTTTGTCAGAGATGTTGCGCCATCAATAAAATCGGCTGAATTGGCAGCAGAATCAACTATGCGTTCAAGCTGCTTGTCTTCTATTTCACAATGTTATTTGACTGCATGTCGAGAAAATATGGACCCAAAAGATCCGGATGGTTCGTATGATATGTGTTTGTCGCGTCCTGATAACTATAAAGCGTTTTGTAAGGTTCAACTGGAACCGTGTTTGCATGCAACCGGTGGAACATTTAATAAACCGGAAACATCTAGTTTATGGCAAGGGATTTTAGCAAAGTTAGCGTCTTTGCGTGTTGATGCATGCACAAACGAATTTAAAACTTGTATTCAAGATGATGACAGATGTGGTTCTGATTATTCACAATGTATTGGTTTAGATAATGAAGATGTTGCAGAACTTTGCCCGGAAGAGAAACTGACCGCGTGTTATAAGGAATACAACAATAAAACAGAAACTGTGCGTGAATCGCTTGAACGTATGGCTCAAGGTATTTTGTTAAATGCTGACAATGACTTATTAACCGCGTGTGAAAATGCTGTTGTGGATTCAATGTTAAATGTTTGTGGTGATACAGAAAGTTGTGATAGGTTGGTGGATGTTGGTGTCGGTTCCAGGAGTTTAAAATTACGTTTCTGTGAACGTGATGGCAACAGATATTTTAATTGTAAAGAAACAGAAGGCGCAATCTCTGATATCGAGTTAGGAAAAACAACACGCGATTCTGATTTGATTATGGAAAAACATAACCGGCACTTCTTTGTAGCTAAGTTCGATGGACAAATTTATTGGGATTTTGTGGATTTTGGTAAAAATGGATATGGAATTATGGATATCAAAGATTATGAAAGAAGTGTTAGAGCTTTGACAGATATGGATAATGATGCGCATAAACGTGTTCAATCAGAATTGGTAATGATGGATAACACAATTAAAAATGCAATTGATACAATTGAATCTGACCCACGTGTGCAGTATTGTATGACTGGACGCCAAGTTGCAGGATTAACAAGTTCTGATGGTTTTACCAAATTCATTGGTAAAAAAAATAATGCGCGTTTTCCGAATATAACGCGAAAATATCGCAGAATTATAGTTGATACAGTGATGCAACAAGTTCGTAAAAATTATTTTCATAAGTATGATGAATTGTATACAGAATATTTGACTGGGCAAACAAAATTATCTGAACGTATGCGTGAAATTGATGGAATAAACGATAAAGAAAATCGTTTTGACAGTGCGCGATTGTCTTGTATTCAATTGGGTGAAGGCGAAAAGTTTACTAAAAAATGGGATTCGCCATCTGCTGTGCGTAAAGTTAACAGGAAAAGCGGTAATGATGGCAAATTAGTTGGGTATTCTTCTGAATCTACATATACTTATAAACGCCAAGTGACTACAACATTTAATATGGAAAAATTATCTTGTCATAAATGTGTCAGAACGCAGAACTGTAAAAAAATTGGCGCAGGGGAAGATCATTGTAAAACATGGGCTGACGAACAAGAAGAATGCACAGATATTCAATTCTAGCGGATAACGATGAAAAATTTATTTAGATTTTTATTGGTATTGTTGTGTGTTTATCTGCCATTTAATGCAGGGGCTGTGGTTCGTCCTGGGGCTAAAACATCTGCAATTGATTTAGGAACAAGTGTAGAAGTGGTTTCAGAGAACAAATCGTCGTGTGTAGAAAAATATACGGCTTGTATGGATTCTGGTTGCATGATTGATAATGAATCTGGTGGTCGATGCCAATGCAGTAATAAAATTAAAGATTTAAATGCAGAGCTAGAAAGACTTAAACAGAAAGATTCGCATACTATCAGTTTTGCAACTGTTGGCAAAGAAATTGTTGAAATGGGTCAATACGAAGATGAGTTGATGCCAGATAATGTTGATGATGGTGTTGGTTATACATCTTTCAAGATGTCTGGTTCTGTGGGGGATAAATTGCGCGCAGAAATGCATGAACTTTGTATAGAAAAAATGCCGGAATGTGCATCTCAATTAATTTTAATGACAAATATGTATACACAAAAAATTAAATCAGATTGTGTCGCATATGAAAATTCGTTGGTCACAAAAAATCAAGACGTTACAGCACGTCGCGCAGAAGCAAAAAAAGCCGTGCGTGGTGCTGCGTTAGAACAATATCAAGCAGCAAACAAGTATGATTTGGGACAATGTTTGAATGAATTTACTTCTTGTATGCGGACAGAAGAGACTTGTGGCGAAGATTGGACAGGGTGTATTGATAATTTGGGATACGATAAAATGCGTGGTTCAATAATGGACAGTATCGCAATAGAAGGTGAAAACTCTTCTGTATCAATCGCAAGGTCTACGATGAGTGTTTTAGAATCTAAGAAAATTATTTGCGAAGGTGTGACAAATCAATGTGTAGCGGTTAAAGACAAAGTTTGGGCTGCCTTTTTAAAAAGTGCAATAACTGATATAAAATTTGCAGAAATGCAAGCGGAATCAAATGCTCGAACATCTTGTTTGACAAATA
>CAMZAC010000050.1 GCA_947304085.1 uncultured Alphaproteobacteria bacterium | reverse complement strand
CACGTGTGGTTGGGTTAGATTTAGGTGCAAATGTTCAGTGTGATGAAGAAATTCTGTTTGATTTTTCTATACTGGGCAGTGTATATGCTGAAATCATTGGTGGTATGAAGCGTCCAAAGGTTGGTATATTGAATATTGGTGAAGAAGAAACCAAGGGCAGCGAAACACTACAAAGATTAAACAAAATTTTAACAGAACACAGTGATGAATTGCCATACGAATACATTGGTTTTGTAGAAGGGACAGATATCTCTGCTGGAAATGTCCAAGTAGTCGTCACAGATGGCTTTACAGGCAATGTTATGTTAAAAACGGTGGAAGGAACCGCAAAGTTGATTTCACGCGTTATAAAGGCAAATTACAAGAAATCTTGGTTGGCAATACTCGGAACATTTTTCTTGATACATTTGTTTAAAAGATTAAAAAACAAGGTTGACCCACGTTCCTATGCTGGTGCTGTATTTTTGGGGTTAAATGGTTTTTCAATAAAAACGCATGGCAACAGTGATGCTTTGGCATGGTCGCATGCGTTGGAATATGCAGCGAATTTATCTAAATCTGATTTCTATGGCAAAATACGTGAAAGAACAAATGCCTTGGCCAAGATAAAAAAAGAAATCCAAAAATTATCAGATAAAGAATAAAAAAGTCCCACTTAAAGCTGGGACTTTTTTTATTGGCTTTTGTTGGGAACACATAACGCAGGTTATGTTTCAGATTACATTTTTTCATAAATAAAACCGGGTAATATCCCGGTTTTATTTGTTATTCAAGCGCACTATAACAAACTTTGTCTACGACAAAACCATGATCTGCTAAACAATTTATATTTGCCGCTTGAACACCAGGATATGTTTCACCAGGATTGACCAAGTTATTATCAGCACTTACTACCGTAAATGTAGTGCCTGTATGAGATAAATTTGTACAATTGCCATTGGCAACCACTAATATATCAGCGTTTGGATCAGTAGCGCCAACTTTTGTAGGATCGTAACATCCAGGATTATGGACAGTAAACGTATTTGCATAAGCGCCAGTTGCGCCAGACGCTCTATAAATTATCATATAAACATTAGGTATGTGTTTGCAGGTGTAGTTTGTATTACCGACGGTCCAATATGTTCCAGAAACCAATGGAGCTTCACCTGCGCCTGGCTCTGGCACGATAGTCCGCGTATAATCATCTGGACATGTGCAATTTGTTGCAGAACCACCTGCGGACGTCGTTTGAATGTCAACACCACCAACAGATATTGTTGGACATGTTCTGCACTGTAATTCTGATATTACACTGGTCGTGTAATCATAATACAAATATTCCCCAGTCTCGCACGATAATAACTTACTTTTTACCCAATCAGTCATTTGTGATAATGTTAATGTATTGTTATCTGATGGGTAATAACCAGTCACAGACATACATGTTGCAACTTCGCTACGGCATGCATTAATTGCGGTTCTGGATGCACTGGTTTCTGTATTACTTTCATCATAACTGTTTGATGACAAACACGAATACACATCGTTCCAGCATGTTTCAGCATAATCAGCAATTAATGTGTCTTGCTTTAATTTAATTTTTGTTAATGCCAAAGCCAAATATTGACGAACGACTTCATTGTTTACCAAATATTTCTTGGTCTTTTGATCAAATGTGTAATCTTGGCATTGTTTCAATACAGATGCACACATACCATACGATTTATCATCTTTGGAATCTACATAACCAACCCGGCGCAACAAATATGTTGCCATGTCATTGGTGTCAGATTTAACTTTTTTATAATCATAATTCTTTTCCCAAAGTGACATCTTTTCGGTGATATATTTGTTTAGATTTTCACCCGACCCTTTGCCCCAGGCATTTGTCATACCAAAACAAGACGTGTCGTCCTCATCGCATTCACATTTTGTACCGTTGTTTCCATAATCCCATGTTGAATACAGACCGTACATACCACAACTTATCCAAGCGGTTAAATTCGTTTCTGTGACCATACTTTGGTTTCTGGATGACCCCCCCGCGACCCCAGGAATTCCGCCCTTGACAATCTCACCCTTGGCCAAATATTTGCCGGTTGGATCCAAACATAATTCGTAATCGTCACCACAAACATATTCGTCTTGCATACATTCGTCCAGTGCAGCCACGCATCCGCGCAAATCATAAGCATTTTTCTTTTGTGCCAGCAATAAACGCGCCTGTTGCAAAATGTTTTGTGCGTTACGAACATTTGCACGCATTTCATCGTTTGCTTCGTTTAAAACACGTTCATATTCAACGCACTGTTTGTCAATTGCCAAATCATAAGAATTTGTAATCGTGCTGGCATCTACACCTTTCTCTATACAGGAATTTAATACGGCAGTTCTGCATCTTTGTGTTGCGGTATTAAACAGTGACGCACCGCGTTGATTTGAAGCCTTGTTTGTGCCCAAAAACGCATTTAAATCAAAAACAGATGTGAAATCTGTGTTTAACAAACCAGACATATCAAAAGACAAGCCATCAAATAAATTTGTACTGGTTGTGCTGCCCGATGATACATCAACGACCTTTTTCTTAATTGCGTCTAAACTTCTTTTTAAATCTGATGTATCTGTTTTAGATTTCATCGATAATTCAGCTTCTGTTTCTGTAAACAAAGATTCTATTTGTGAAGTGGTTAAACCAATATACTTGATCTTTTGAACAACATCTTGGAAACTTTCAGAAATATCGGCCAAAGATTTTTCTGCCTTTTCATATGTTTTTATGTTTTCAGAACAAGAGCATCTGCCCTGGGTATCATCCAAAACATTGCAATAGCCGTCCATACATTGTGCATATTGCGATTTGCAATAGCTGGTTGCTTCTGCCAATGTATCTAAGTTAGAAGACATATCATCAAGATCTTCTTTTGTGGTTTGACGTGCGGCCATATTTCCTTGTTTTCTATTATTGCTACTGGGACGACGATCTGCAGCGCGCGCACCGCTGGAAATATACAACGGTTCCCCAGAGTCAGTTAAAATGCTTCCGTTAAATGCAGAGGAATTTGTTCGAACCCCAGAAATAACATTACCATTTGCAGCAATACGAGCCGTCACAGGTTTTGATTTATTGCTTGTGCGCGCGGATACATTTGCTGTTCTTGATGCGACAGCTGTGCGAGAACGCGTTGCGGTCTGCGGTCTGCTGACCACACTTTGAGTTTTTGTTGTTCTGGATATTGTTCCACGTTGAGTTTTTTGTGCTGTTCTTGGTGATGTTGCAACTGCACGTGTGCTTGTATTTGTTCGTGATGCGACATTTCCCGTGTTGGTTGATATTGCACGCGATACAGAACGTCCTGCAACAGTCCGTGGCGCAACAGTTTGCTGAGGTTTTTCAGCCAGTTCTGCTTCGTCTGATTGCTGTTGTTCAGCTTCATCAATCATTTCGTCTGTATACTCAACAATTTCATCGTAATAAATTGGCGCAACCTCTGCAAAAGCAGGTAAAACCAACAAACTACTTAAGACAGCAATAAATCTTTTCACGGGTAAATCCTTCCTTATTGAATAATTTTATCATAATGGCGATTTTTTTACAAGCAGAAAAAGTGATTTTTACAGTTCTTTTCTAATGCTTGGATTCACAGTTTCAAATTCTGTTAATAATTATGAAAAACAATCAAGCTAACACTACATAAATCTGCGTTTTTTGAAAATAATAATCGACGTTCACATTTTATTCTTGACGAGCGATTCGTTTTTGTTCTAAGATGTTTGTATAGACAAGGAGAAAGTAAATTAAATCGGCAGAAATCTAAATAAAAGCAGAAGTCTGGCGAAAAAAAACAATAAACAAAAATTCAAATTCAAAAATTGTAAATACATCAGTAAATACAAAAATTTGAATTTTGAAACCATAAGAAAAGGGGGGAAACCACATGCCAAAAAATATAAAAGAAATAATGATTGCCCTGAACAAAGTTTTAACAACGACCGTTTGGGTTAATGCAGATCGTCAGATTGTATCATTAAGTGATGAATTACATATCGGTAAAAATAATACACCACGTTCAATTGAAGATTTGTCCAGATCTGCGTTGATTGGCGCTTATGTTTCATTGCAAATCAGAACAGACAATTTTGATGTAGTCGCAGAAAGTTTGGAAACAGCTGATTTGGCTTTGCGTGTCAAAGAAATGGTTTTTGCAGAAGCAAAAAAGATTATGGATGCAGAAGACGCAGAATCAAAAACAGCAAATCGTATGGCTGCATAACACAGTTTCCGAGAAATCGGAAGGAAGGGAGTCCCGCCACAAGAACATCTTGTGGCGGTGCTTTTTTTATCTGCTGTTATTTAATAACCGCACATCGTCAAATTCTGGATGGGTTTTGAAAATGTTTGTAATATATGGGCATATAGACATTATTTTGCGATGCTGATTGCGCGCCAGTTTTATTATTTCCAGGGTTAAAAGCAATTCAATATCAGTATCTTTGTAATCTGGTTCAATTTCAGATTCTGAAATCATAATTTTATCAGAACCTATTTTTACAAAAAATATGCTGCCAATTTTTCTGCCTTCACACAAAGCATATACTTTGCAACCATCATCTGAAAATTGAAAAGATATATCTTGGTTTATCATATTAAAAATCCCTTGGATTGTTTGTTTAACATAATACCAAGGGGATTTTTTTTAGACTATAAGATTGATTTCTTTCAGATTAAATCATAATTTTTTCTGATGATTTTAGCACTTTTGCGCAATGCGTTCGTTTCATCAGAATTCATTTTAGATTTCAGATTCATAATCACACCGCGTTCGCCAACGACACGTGGCAAAGACATAGCAACTGCTGTTTTCCCAACACCATCAACTGTCGACACAGTCAATATGCGTTTTTCATCGTTAACAATCGCATGCAATAAATCTGCAACAGCACCACCAATGCCGTCCCATGTTGCACCGCGCCCCTGTATAATTTCGTATGCTGCATTACGAACGCGATGTTCAATTGTTTTACGCGTGGTTTGGGGCAGGGATATTTTTGCTTGTTTGCAAAAATCGTCTAATGCAATTCCACCAACATAAACCGCCGACCAATTGATAACTGAAGAATCGCCATGTTCACCCAATACATACGAATTTATAGAACGCGTGGATATGCCGAGTTGTCGCGACAATATAATCTTGAACCGTGCAGAATCTAACATTGTGCCTGTTCCGATAACGCGTGTTGCGGGCAATCTGGATAATTTTTGTGCTAACATAACCATCACATCCAAAGGATTTGTAAGCACGATAATTTTAACATTTTTTGTATCTACGTTTTCCATGACTTTTGGAATAATGTCAGATATTACTTCTGTGTTTTTATATAATAAATCGTTGCGTGTTTCGCCAGGCTTTTGATTTGCGCCCGCCGCAATAATGACTATGTCAGAACCACGAATTCCACGATAGATGCTGACCGAATTTATTTTTATATCAAAAGAAAAAGCAGATGCGTGTCCCAAATCTTCTGCAGC
>CAMZAC010000049.1 GCA_947304085.1 uncultured Alphaproteobacteria bacterium | reverse complement strand
GGCGGCTGAAAACGGTGACAAAGACATCGTAGATTCGCTGATTACAGCCGGTGCAGATAAAGATATAAAAGATAATTGTGGTCGTACAGCATTGATGTGGGCGGCGCTGAATAATCGCAAAGACATCGTAGATTCGCTGATTAAAGCCGGTGCAGATAAAGATATAAAATGTAATGATGGTTGTACAGCATTGATGTTGGCGGCTGAAAACGGTGACAAAGACATCGTAGATTCGCTGATTACAGCCGGTGCAAAATTAGATATAACAGATAATGATGGTTGTACAGCATTGATGTTGGCGGCTAAAAACGGTCACACAGATATCGTAAAATCGCTTATTAAAGCCGGTGCATATAAAAATATAACAGATAATTATGGTCGTACAGCATTGATGTGGGCGGCTATAAATGAGCACAAAGATATCGTAGATTTACTACAGCAAGAACAAAAAATTGTCGAACTCGAAGCACAACTGGCTCGGAAAAAGTTTCAAGATAAGAAAAGAGAACAAAAACGAATGAGAGAGGTTTTGTTTAAAAGAAAATATAGAGGCATATAAACATTACACAAAACCCTGTTAATTCAGGGTTTTTCTTTTATCGTGTGAAAACCAATACGCGATTCAGACCAGCTAAATCTTTTTCTGTGCGTTCGAATTTCCAGCCAAAATAATTGAATATTTTTATAACCTGATTTGCCATACCAATGCCGATTTCCAAATATATCTTGCCATTATCTGCTATCAGATTTATTGCATTTTTGGCGATTTGTTCGTATGCATACATGCCATTGTTTTTCGCATAAAGCGCGATTTTAGGGTCAAATCTGGCGCCATCATTTACGCGTATGTCGCCATATTTTATATATGGCGGATTGGAAACAATTATGTCAAATTTTTCATCCGATTTGAATTTGCCGAAATCAGCGTGCACAGTTTTGATTTTATTTTTCAAAGACAATTTTTTTATGTTTTTATTTGCAACGCGCAGGGCAGGCCTTGATTTGTCAATGGCAACCCCAGTTAAACCATCTATGTTTCTACAAAGTGCACATATTATACAACCCGTTCCAGTTCCCATATCTAATATTCTGCGTTCTTTATTTTCGCGACAATCATTTATAACTGCGGATACCAAAGTTTCGGTATCTGGGCGTGGGTCCAATGTATGCGTATTTGTATAAAATTCCAGGCCATAAAACCATTTGGAATGTATGATTTTTGCAACTGGCATACCGCGTTTCAGCAGGCGCGCATAACGCATCACTCTGAAAAAAGACATCTTTTTATGCTTTTCAGTAATAATACGGGCGGCGCGCACGCCACCAGATTTTTGTAAAATTGCGAACGCTTGATTTATATTCATATTTTTATTATAATAGCCCCTATGAAAAAAGCAAAATATATTATCAGAAAGATTAATGTCGGCTTGGCAAAATCTTGTAAGAAAGCGCGTGATATAAATGTATTGTCGCGTATTGTATTGTGGGTTGCGGTGGTTATGATAGTTGTTGCGTTTGGTGTATTGGTTTTCTATAAACCTGCACGTGATGCTGTGTTTGCCCCATCTGAAATTAAAACGGTTATAGAAGTTAAATCTGGCGATACTTTGTCCAAGATTTTTTCTGGTCAGGGTTTTTCCATACGTGATATAGATACAATTTCAAAAACATTAAAGAAAGACGCTGATTTTACAACTTTACGTGCAGGCTCTGATAAAATTGAATTTGTTAAACCATCCGAAGATAAACCTGTTTCCAAGGTTGTAATTTTAAATGGACCATGGCAACGTGTTGAAATCAGTTGTGGCGAAACTGGCGATTGGCAGTGTCAAAAGGTTGTGATTGAACGTGATACACGTGTCGCCTATAAAGAGGGCGAAATCTTGGACGGGGACAGTTTTTATCTGGCCGGGATGCGTGCTGGAATACCGGCGGGAATATTGGCAGACGTTTATGATTTGTTGGCGTTCGAAATGGACTTTGAACGTGATGTGCGTGCGGGGCAACATTTCTTTGTTTTATACGAAGAAAATTATGCGTCTGATAAAAAGGTTGATAATGGGCGCGTGATTGCTGTTTCATTCGAGGCTTTGCGTGGTAATGTCCAAATGTATCGTTTTGTTCGGTCTGATGGTGGGGTTGGTTATTATGATGAAAATGGTAATGGCGCAATTAAATCGTTAAAACGAACACCAATAAACAATGCAAAAGTGACATCTAGTTTTTCAACACGCAGAAAACATCCTGTGTTGGGCTTTACACGCGCACACAAAGGTGTTGATTTTCGTGCTTCTACTGGAACGCCAATTCCAGCGGCTGGGGCAGGGCGTGTTGTTGCGCGTAGCTTTAATCGCGGACATGGTAATTTTGTAAAAATACGTCATAATGGAACATACGAAACGTTGTATGCGCATATGTCCAGATTTGCAAAAGGGGTAAATGTCGGGACTGTTGTGCGTCAGGGGCAAACAATTGGTTATGTTGGTTCGACAGGTCTGTCTACGGGGCCACACTTACATTACGAAATTATTAAAAATGGTCAGCACGTAAATCCGATGACTGTGAAATTGCCGGCAATAAATAATCTGGATGCGGCGAACAAGAAAGTGTTTTTAGAGCACAAAGATAAATTAAATGCTGTCATAGAATCTTTGAAAACAAATCCAAAACAAATTATGCGATTATAAATTCAGAAAAAAGGAAAGGAGATTTGCATGGCTGTCATAAATTTTTTGGAAGAAAAATCATTAAACAGGTATTTACAAAATTTGGTTTATAACGGCGGCACTCCAACAATTATCAGGGTTGACAGTGTTGAAACAGTACGTGAAAATATAGATGCGATTGCAAACAATATTGTGTTTCAATATTTCAAATTAAGAATTCGTACAAATGTAAATCTGGCAAATCAAGCATGTTTCGTAAAGATAGACAAAACACGTTCTGATTTACCAGAATGGACCAAGACGACTTTTGCACGTGGTGAAGATATTTATGAATTTGATGCCGGCAAAGTTCCAAATGAATTTCGTCGTGAATTGGTTCGTGTTTGTGATTATTTGCGTGCCGTAGCGGTTGAGCATATTGAATCAATTTGTCAATCTGGCAATATAGAAATGCTTAAAACATATGCATATTTAAAAAATGCAAAAGAATATGCAGATTTTAATAAAGTTTGTAAAAGGGCGAAGCATCAGTTGTTATTAGAGGCTCAATATCGTTTGCAAGAGAAAATATTGGATCGGTTTGTTGATGGAACAGCCAAACCTGCCGAACTTAATTTTGTTGTAGCGGACAAGTCAGAATACAGAGGTAAAAAAATAGTTGGTTATGAATCTGGTGCATTTGTTACAGAAGATAGTTTTAGAAATCAGGCGGCATTGGTATTAAGAAGAGATGCCGAATTGCGTGCTCGGTATAATACGGTTTATCTAACTGATGGTAATATGTCAAAATATTCAAAAGAAATTCAAACTATTAATAAAAAATTTTTAGATGATGCAGATAAAGTGAAATCTAATACAGAATTTAATCAGTTGCTCAGAAACAGACATATCGCTATTGAACGTGCCATTATGAAAGAACTTGGTGGTCAAGAAGCAATTTTGAAACATGCTTATAAGATCAAAGACAAGTATCTGGGGGTGGTTGCAGACATGTTAAAAGACGAACATGATGGTGCCAAGTATGCAAATATCATTAAAAACTGGGATAAAAAAAGTTATGATAAACAGCAAGCATTTTTTAATGAATTTGTAAAAAGGGCTTATCCAGGTATTAACAATCTGCCAGTGGTCAATTTTGGTGCTACTGGAAACAGTTCACATGAAGATGTTATAAATATTTCAAGTAAAACAAAGAATATCAGAGTGGATTTATTGGGAAATCGTCGGACACTTCATCAACATAAGAATTTTAATGATGCGGCATTGGCATTTTTTCATGAATTAGAACATCATCTGATTTCTCATAATCCAGAATTTACTATTTTCAAAGGTAAAGAAAATTTGATTGTGGATACAATAATTCAAATTCCTACGGAAAATAACAACGGGGTTAAATATGGTGGTTTTCGTGCATTGGATGGTCGGGATGACCAAAAAATACTATCTTTAGATTCAAAATCGGAATTTGATAAGTTAGTTCAAGAACTGTTGTCCATCAACAATGAATCAGAATTTGATTACAGATTTCTTAATCCTAATGAAAACATGGCACACAGAGTTGGCGAAGTTGCTGGAAGTAAATTTTTGGAAAATTTGAAAGATAAATTATTATCTGAATATAATGAATCAGATAATGTTCCAGATGGTGTAAGAATGTTTCTGACATCAACAAAAAAACATACTCTGAAACAGGTCACAAACAAATTAAATAGAAAAAACAATCTCACATTTGTTGGCAAAGATTCTAGATTGAATTGATTTTTATACGGCGATTGTCTAAGATTATGTCCGCACGTTGCGTAAAAAATAAAGAATAAGAAAAGGTTAAAAATGGTAAAACAAAATTATGTTTGGGTAGTTGATTTTCATGGTGACAAGTTGGCCAAAATAGATGGTGCTGATTTATCAGAAATGAAAGGCGCTACCGGTGCAGACATATTAATTTTAGAAAATGTTACAGGTTTGCACGATATTTTGGATTTTCGCGCTTCTACTGGAACACCAATTCCAGCGGCTGGTGCAGGACGCGTTGTTGCGCGCAGTTTCAATCGCGGACATGGTAATTTTGTAAAAATACGTCATAATGGAACATACGAAACGTTGTACGCCCATACATAGAATCTTTGAAAACAAATCTAAAACAAATTGTAAGATTATAGTTTTTTCAATGTAAAAGCAGGGCAGTCGCCCTGTTTTTTTGGCATATAACTTGGCAAAAAATATTTTTTGTAATTGATTTTTTCGTTTTTATGGGCTAGAATCGCGTTTGCGAGTTCAAAGAAAGTAAAACAAAGGATGAAAAAATGAAACAACAAAAGTATGTCGGTGTGGTTGATTTTCGCGGTAAAAAGTCTGTCACGATAAGTGATGTTGATTTGTCGCGTATGACGGGTGCCAAAGGTGTTAAAACGTTAATTTTGGAAAATGTAACAGGTTTACACGATGTTTTTGATGCTGTTGGTGTTGAAACCGTCATTGTGAAGAAAGCTGATGTGTCAAAAATATCGAAATTTGTTTGTAGCCTGAAAACTAAAATTGAAGGCTTGCCAAAAGGTTGGAGTGGTTTTTGTCTGTATATCAGTTCAAGCGAAATAATGAACCGCAAGATAGATGCTTTGTTGGAAAATACCAGATAACAAAGGGTAAAATATGGTAAAAAAGCAACCTGTTGGAAAATTGAATTTCGGTGGGATGGATTATGCTGATTTAAACGGCGCTGATATGTCGCGCGCGAAAAGCGTCCAAGACGTAAAGGTTTTGGAGCTGAGTAATAGTTTCGGTTGGCGCGGTAAATGGAATTTTAGACATATAGAAAAAGTTTTTTTATGTTTTTCCGAATTATCAAAAGTTGATTGTATATTTGGTGCCAAGATTATGAGTTTTTATGGTGCAAAAAGTTTACCAAAGGTTATAGATTTGATGGAAACTGATGAAGCATATTTTCATTATACAGATTTTGCAAATGTAGAATCTGTCAAATGTAAAGCCAAAACAAAACTGCATGGATTAGATTTGTGTAAAAATTGGCATGGTA
>CAMZAC010000048.1 GCA_947304085.1 uncultured Alphaproteobacteria bacterium | reverse complement strand
GATTGGGGCGACATATACATCTACATCACTTCCGGAAAATACAGGTTGAAAACTGCAACCCGCAAGCATTAAAAATAAAACAAGTTTTTTCATATCTTTTTCCTGTTGAACTTTAATAATATATTAGCTACACTTTTCATAAATCGCAAGGGGGAATGGTGAATATTTTTTTAATCCTGATATCCGTAATGTTTATGGCGGGATATTATTTAATATCCAGTCCGTCCCAACGTATAATTGAACACGAAACAGAATATGCACTGAAAAAAGCGGAACTTCGTTCAATCGCAGAATGTGTGATATCCGAACAAAATGCTGTTATGTATGGGGAAACATTTACCGATGTATGTGTTGAACGATATGGCATAACCAGCCAATATATCTGCATGGATGCTAAATATGTTGTAATGCCATGCGATTCAAAAACAGGCAAACCGCCCGTGTATAATTTTATTATAACAACCAGTTCTGAATTACCAGAATCAGAATACAATCGTATGCTGGACATACTGGAACAATATTATCCAGAAGCTGGAACCTTGGGTATATTTATAAAGCCAGATTTAATATCGGCTGGTTCTATAAGCAAACTAACCATACCAAATAAAATCATTGAATCTGCTAAATTACAAAATGGACAATTGGTATATATCATGCAATATACTATTCCAGAAGAAACTATAGATTATCCTGTGGTGGATGGATCAGATTTGGTTTGTCCTGCTGGAACGATGAAAACCTATCGTTTTAGTCGTTGGCAATGCATAAGCTATAATTATAAGGTTTCCTGCCTAGGAGACACAATTTGGGATTCTGATTTGATGGAATGTGTTGCTGACGAAACCAGAAAACCACTATGTGCAAACAATCAAACAGCAATAATGATTGATGATGTGTGGGAATGTGTCGACCCATTTGCAGATAAAACCTGTCCAAATGGTATGATTGCACGATTAAATTATAATGATTTAGAGTGGGAATGTATCGATGATCCCAATACTACCAAGACCGTAAAAAAATGTGACAAGATTCCCCGTGTATCAACCAGTCATCGTGGCGGGGCTACATTGCGTGTCCGCAGTATATCTTGCACAGACTGCGAACAAATATATGTTGATGAAGAAACCTGTGAAACATATTGTATTCCAGACCCAGCAAAATTAAGAGATGTAAAATGTTATGCTGGTAACCCAGATGATTGTTCAGATTCATCACACAGAATATATTTCGGTTTTAGTTCAAAATCTCGTATTGACGGCATAACAGTTTTACAAGATAAAAATGTAATACTGGACCGCAATCACAGCCAAAACAGAATGTTTAATTGTATGGATTGCGGAGAAAGTGAAATAGATACCGAAAAATCTATATTCCCATACACCGCAGTATGTAAATAATTAATTGTTTTAAAATGAAATTATGGTTTCTACCACCCCATCAATAAATACCTGACATCACAAATTGGACTATGTTTTTTAACTGATACAGATTCTATTTTATCATTTTTTATTTCAAATGTTTCCACTTTTGCTTTCGTTGGTTCTGTATAATCTTTACCAACATCTCTTGATGCACTTGTTATTAAAAACGGTTGTGTTTGGAATTTATGAGCACGCAAGATGCAATCTGCACCTTCCAATGTTGTTAAATGCGTCAGCAATTTGCCATTGTTCAAATATATATCGTAAAACGTGTATGAATGAGCTGTACCTGTCACAAACCGCCCACGCTTGATAGTATCTTGTTTACCATCATTATTTATATCTATAAAAAAAGTATCTATTTGTTTTGTTCCATAATCTTCTGGTAAATCAAAAACTTCTGTTTTATCTGGTTTGGGCAAACCATCAGAAAAATCGGCGGTATATTCGACTTGTCTTGAACATGCCGCACATAACAATAAAACAAAACATTTAATCAACACTTTCAGCATGACATCTGCATCCGTATTCTTCGCCTGGATGTGGTGTATCATACCATGTTCTGACTTCGCCGTCCAGTATTTCGTGTTCGGGTCTAACTTTATCATCACCAACCGTTACCCAAATATATTTTTCATGTTTAGAAACTAAACGTTTTTTTCCTGATATATTTCCTTCGTGTTTAGTCATAGCTTTTGCTAATCTTAACAAATTATCTTTAGAAAGATCTTTCATTGGTGTTGAACGCGGAAAACCAGTCTGCCTTTCTATAGATTTTAAATAATTTTCTACATTATTTTCATTTGGCGGTGCATATCTATTTATTGCGCCTTTTATTGTTAAATTTTGATAAGCGCTTGTTGATAACAAACCGGCCATAGCGTTAAAGCCTGTCACCGCATCTGGAAATATAGCAAACCTGCCATCCGAACCAATGGCACCGTTGTCACGTGCAAATTTTCCGTCTTCTAAGTTACCCGGATTATTGTTACGCCATGCCCTGCTGCCACCACTGAATTCATAGATATTTCCATCATTTCCGACATATATTCTGGTTGTACCAATTCCAGGGAATGCCGATATATAGGTAGGTTCCATTTATATAACTCCTTTGGTTGTTTATATACAAAAACAGACGGCAAATGCCGTCCGTCAAATTGCCTATATTATATCATAAATCACGCAAAAAAGCAATGTAAAACATACTGTGCAATTCACGAGTTGATTTTATTCGTGATTTGTTGTTGTTTGGGAAAGATATAAAAGAATTTTTGCAAAATTTGTGATATAATAATTCATGAATAATGGAGATATAAAATGAAATCATGGGAAAAAGCATTAAATAAGTTTCTGGAAAGATATATCAATAAACCTTGGTTTGAAGGTGCTTTGTTGTGTGGTTCTTATGCAGCTGGTAACCAAAACAAATTTTCCGACATAGATGTTGTTATTGTTGGTAAAAACAATATGGGTTGGCGGGAAAAATCAAATTGTTATGTTGATGGTTTTTTGATGGAATATACTATAAATCCCGTATATAAAATCCAAGAACGCATGCAGTCTGGCATTGAACAACACAATTTTATTGACCAAAATATGTTTGCATATGGGGTTATTTTGCACGATAAACATGGTGTAATGAAGAAACTTCGCCAGCAGTCGGTTCGTGATTTGAAAAAGAAAATAAAACCTTTTTCCAAATATACAAATGATTTTACGAAATATGCTCTGTGGTGCAGTTACGATGATATGATATCATTGAAACACGATGGTTATCCCATAGATTTAGTATATTGGGCTTTGGTGGGACGATTGATTACCGCTTATTGTGATTTTAACTGTCTGCCTAGATATCCGATGTATAAAATACAAAAAATGCTGCTAGATTCAGAATATGCAAAAAAATATCATGCAGATCGTTTACCGGATAAGAAATTTATAAAATTACTTATAGATTGTTTCAAAGCTAAGCAAAAAGACAAAATACCAGTATTAGATAAATTATACAAATATGTAATTAAATCTGGTGGCGGTTTTGATATAGGTCAATTCCGCGGAAAACAAAAGATTGAACAAAGGTAGTTAAAAAGTTCGTAAATTGGTAAAACGGTGGTGGTTTTTGACACCTAATTTACGAACTCACAGAAATATTGGAAATCCAATCAAAAAAACCGCAAAATTGCAGTTTTTTTATTTTATTATCGCGACTTTGCCTTGGCAAATATGGATTGTATAGCCTGTTTTACAATTCACGATCTGTTGGTATTATACGCACTTTATGTATTCTCCCCTTGCTTTTTTCATATTCAATTGTATCCGGTAAATCAACATTCTTTAAATCAAGTTTTGTTAAATTACTAAAATCAAACTTACCACCTATTTTACCTATTTTTTTTGGTATTTTTATATTTTTTATTGCTTTTCTCAGTTTATCAACTTTAGCTTTCTTAGCTTTATCTATAACAGTCTTTTTGTTAACACCAATTCTTTGATTATGTTTCATAGTAAACCTCATTTTATACGCGTTTATTGTACCATATTTTTAGCGATTTTTCAAATCATTTTACAATTTTGAAAAAACACTACGTTGTTTTTGAGTAATTTTTATGGTACAATACAACAAAATAAATCACCCACGGGGCAAGCCCCGGGGTATTACGTCGGAACAATAAAATACGAACTAAGAAAAAGGTTAGATTTCTAACCTTTTCTTTTTAAAAGTTCGTAAATTGACGAAACAGGCTATGTTTTAACCCCACTATTTACGAACTCATGAAAGCATTGGAAAACCAACAAAAAACCGACCAAAAGGTCGGTTTTGATTTTTGGCAGCCCCACTCGGATTTTTCACTCGCCTCCTCGATACGCAATAATAAAAATCTATAAAAACTCGTCATAACAGACCCCGTTTTTATGATTTTTCTAATTGTGTATTCTCGTATTGGTCATGCGCACCCATATTTCACAAAAACTTCGTTTTCGTGTGGCGCGTATCCGCGCCAGGTGCTCTGACCCATCCCGGTTCAAATCCTTCGTGAAAGGTTTTAGCAAAATAAAACGACCACCGAAATGGTGGTCTTTTTATTTTGGCAGCCCCACTCGGATTTGAACCGGGATTCTCGCCTTGAAAGGGCGGTGTCCTAACCATTAGACGATGGGGCCAGACCTTAATTAACCGCCGTTTTGTCGGCGGTAAAAATCTGTGGCGGGATGTAAGGGGCTCGAACCCTCGACCTTCTGCGTGACAGGCAGACGCTCTAAACCAGCTGAGCTAACACCCCAAAACTGTTCTTTGCTTTCACAAAGCCCTGTTATATTATAATATCAAAGCACAAATTGCAAGTATTTTTTCAAATATTTTGCATTTGATATTTTTATGCTATTATTATTCTGGCTAAACACAGAGGTTTTATTATGGCAACGCACAATATGAATCTTGGACAACAACGTTATTTCGATTTAGTAAAAAGTGGTGCAAAAACTATTGAACTACGTTTATGGGATGAAAAAAGACGAAAATTTCAGCCTGGCGACACGATAATTTTTGACCATGAAAACGAATATTTTACAGTCACTATCAAGGGGTTAGTATTGGCACAAAATTTTGATTCTTTGTTTGACATTATTGATATGTCAAAAACAGGACTGGGTGACAAGGAAAACGCCTTAAAAATTATGGAACAATTTTTTGATAAATCTGCTCAAGAAAAATTCGGCGTAGTCGGTATAATCATTTCATAAATTGACATTGGCGATAAAGTTTTTTATAATTCGGGCATGAAAAAAATTATACTGATTATTTGTTTAATAGCATTGGCTGGTTGCGCTGTTAAATCGGACTTGGTGCGCAGCGAAGGCTATCCACGCAATTATCCAGTATATTAAACAAAGTTAGTTTTGCGGGTATGGCGACTACGAAGTGCCGCCATCAATGCATAAAACCGAGATATGAGTTCCAATGGACAGAGTTCATATCAAGCATAAAGTTAGTTTTGCGGGTATGGCGAAACTGGTAGACGCGCTGGATTTAGGTTCCAGTGGGGCAACCCATAAGAGTTCAAGTCTCTTTACCCGCACCATTAATATACAGGATAATTGCGTGGATAATCTGGGTCGTGTTCCAGTGCAGATTTTACCCCGCAACCGCCCAAAACCAGGGCACATAACACAACCATACAAATCAAAATAAATACGCGTTTCATGTTGGCATTATAAGAAAAATTGATAACATTGTCAAATTATGAAAAAAAAACTTGCATTTTGTACTGGTTAGGTATAATATAAGCCTTGCTCTGGGGTGTTAGCTCAGCTGGTTTAGAGCGTCTGCCTGTCACGCAGAAGGT
>CAMZAC010000047.1 GCA_947304085.1 uncultured Alphaproteobacteria bacterium | reverse complement strand
GGGGCGTCTGCTGTTGTTAATAAAAATGTCCTGCGGTTTATCATGCCAGACAATCTCATATTCAATGGGAAAAGGAAAATCATATAAATTCAAATCATGATTGGGCAAAACAAAAAACAGCAAAATAATTTATTCATGATTTAAACGAACCTGCTTATATCAAATTCAAATTCTGTTTCTGACACATTATCACGTTTTTCGTTTATGTATTCTTTTATTTTTTTGCCACCCAACAATTCGTACAATTTACAAACGCGACTCCCGGTCAATGTTCCTGTAGTAAATTTATCTGCACCACTATTTTTGACACGTTGTGAAAATTCTTTAACCAAACTAAGTGCAAATTTTATATCACCAATAACAGACTCATCTACATACAAAGCAATCAATTGCCAATTATTGTTTTCATCTTTGCTACCAGAAAGAAATCCTATGACCATATTATCCGCATTTTCGGCAACGATGGTTGTTGCGTTTTTATCCTGAATCACGTTCGCCATTTTTTCTATTCTGGCAGAACTTAAATATTCTTGAATTTTTTGTTCTAAATATTCAGCAGAATGTAAACGCGCAAAGGAATGTCTATATCCCATGGCACCGATACGTTGAATTTCTGCCGCATCTTCGGGAACCGCGTTTCTAATTTTTATTTCCATATTGTGACCCTTTTTATAGGTGATATTATACCACAAAGAGTTCGAAAATGTTAAAAAATTGCGATATTTTATTTTTTAACTTTGCAAATGATACAAGCTATCGACCCAGAACCAAAAATTAAAGCACCCAAACGGGTGCTTTAATTTTTGGTTGTGCTCGGCGTGCAGTTCCCGAGCCGAGTTGATTGATATTGGTCATGAAATAATAGATTTAAAAAAGACAAATTTATGATATAATTATCAGTATAAAAAGGATTTAATATGCAAATAACAATAAGACCGATGACCCAAAAAGAAATGTGGCAATTTATTTTAGAAGAGCATCATGAGTTTCATACTAATTTAAAACATTTTGGATATACAATGAATAATTTTGTTCCAAATCCCGAGAATCCAATAGTCAAAGAAATGTTTGAAAAAGAAACTCTTACTGACAAAGACATAGCAAAATATAGTAAATTTTTCAAACAAGAAATTTATAACGTTAATGATTTAACAAAATACGATTCAATTATGAAATCTTATGTTATACCGATGATGGAACGTGGAATAAATAAGTTTTTGGTTCCTTTGTTAAAATCGTGGAATACGACAATGCCAAATGAATTAGAAATATTATGTGCATATGGTAATGGTGCTTCGTATTTTGCATCTGATAAAAAAGCAAAAATTGTATTTCGTATGTCACGGTATCCAGATAATCAAGAAAAGATATTGAATACTATGTTGCATGAAGTTATTCATATTTTAATAGAAAAACCAATAATTGAAAAATATAATGTTCCACAAAATTTCAAAGAACGGATTGTTGACTTAATTGGTATAAAATTTTTTGGTATACATATTCAAGAAAAGTTTATAAATCCGTTTGTTGATAAGTATATAACGCCAGAAGCAATTAAAACAGATTTACCGGGTGCAGTGCAAAAAATGATGAAAGATTATATACTTTTACAACAAAAACAAAATTCTATGGTTCAAAAGCAGTAGAAAAATAGCCTTTTTCAAAAAGATAACTTTTGAACTTTTTGTAGATATTGGAAAACAAACAAAAACTTGCCCTGATGGGCAAGTTTTGAAACTCTGGTTGTGCTCGATGTGCAGTTCGCGAACTAATGATTATGTTGATTTTATTGAACTTGGTGAAGAAGTTAAAAAGTTTCTGAACAAATACATGTATAACCACATACCCGTATGATGTATGGTCCCTTCTGGCAGCATCGGCAACCGGCCCCGCAACTGCCACCGATACGAACCCACCGCACCCCATACACCACCGTCCATCCGGTTAAGAAAATCGACAGACACAAATTGAAAAAAATTTCAAAGGCCTTTACGCGCGAAGTCAAAAAATTCAACATAGTCCATTCAGTAAAAAGTGATTTGACCCACTTGGCATACCACAATTTTGATAAAAACTTGCGATTATAATTACTATGGTGCAAAATACATCCAACATAATACAAAGGAGTGTTTATATGTTAAAACAAAAATTTATCGATTGGTTAAACAAACAACCAAATATGTCAGAATTAACAAAAAAAGATTATTTGTATCGAATAAACAGAATTCGTCGCAAATCGGGTTATGTCGATGACGATACCTGGGAAACATTTTCTGCAAATATATTAAATTTGATTGAAGATTATCAACGACACGTTCCAACAGCAAATAATGATATTTCCGCAATGAAAAAATTTAATGAATTTTTATATGAAACCGAATTTGTTTGTAGTTCTACATCGATAGAAGACCCGAAACCAATTATGAAAATGCTTTCTTGGTTTCCTGGTTCTGAAACAGAACCACCAGAAATTAGAACATCGTGTAATAATGGGGAAGACGATTTATTGACACCAAGTCAAGTTGCACGCTTCTTAGGCACGACAACCAAAACATTGAACGATTGGCGTAAGAAAGGATTATATTTACCATACCTTGATTTGCCACATGAAGCCAGATACACAAGACAAAATGTAAATGCATTACTGAAAAGAAGATTTCGTGAAGTTTTACTAAAAAAATAAAAAAAAGCATTAAAAAGGTTCGCAAAGTTCGCAAAGTTTCATACACACCCTAAGGTTCGCTATGTTCGGCGGACTTTTTTTTATGCGTAAATAAATTGATGGACGAAACGAAAAAGGAGCAAAAAATGTTTCGTTCATTAAATACAGGGTCGGAATCATCCCTTGAAAAAATGGTTCAAAACAGAAATGCATTTTTAAATGGTGAAAAATCAATTGAAGGTGAAAATAACGAACTAGGAACCACCGCACTTGCAAATTTAGTGGCACCTGCTTTACCGACAACACCGTCAGACACAATGTCTTTTATCACACAGTGTGAAGCCGCAAGTAAAATAGCCACAAACTATATTAGATTGTATGGCAAAAAAT
This sequence comes from uncultured Alphaproteobacteria bacterium, assembly GCA_947304085.1. Classification (GTDB taxonomy): domain Bacteria; phylum Pseudomonadota; class Alphaproteobacteria; order Rs-D84; family Rs-D84; genus Enterousia. The sequence continues at coordinate 2,812 of CAMZAC010000047.1, read as the reverse complement.
CTGTTAAAGGTTTGCACGCATTGAAATTTGCACGATGTGTTGTCGGTGCAGCATTAGATACATGTGTTGAAATCGCAGATGCCGTCAGAGCGGTTGGTAATACTGTGGGTAGTGGTCCAGAAATTGAAGAAAACCGTCTAAAAAAAGACACAATAATGACAATAAACGGATTTCGGAAAAATAAACTGTGGCGAAACATTTGTGAATTGGATGCAGATTGTGTGGCAGCAGCAAAACAGAAAGCGATTGAAAATGATGATTTCCCGACAATGAATTCGGCTTTGACAATCAAAAGAAATTCTAAACCCAAAGAACCAAGATTGGAAAAGTATCCATGTCATGGTGTGTTTTCTGATGTGGTTTTGCCGAAAGGTATAAAATTTGATGAAACATGGAATGCAACCAGCTTATTCGCGAATATAGGCCTCGGCTGTTATATGTTGAAAGACCTGAATATCAATGTTGCGGTTTGTAATGAACTGATAAAAGAGCGCGCACAAATTCTGCGAGAATTATCTCCTGCTGGTTCAGATGTCATAACAGGAAGTATAACTGATGATAATATTTATAAACAAATTGTTGCTGCGCATAAGACAAAAAATTGTCGTATTGTGTTGATGAGTTGCCCCTGTCAAAGCTTCAGCCAGGCAGGAAAACAGAACATAAATCGTAAAGATTCTGTATTGATAATGAAAGGCATACAATTTTTGAAAGATATAAATGATTACAACGATGTTTTCGTGTGTGAAAATGTCGAAGGTTTTTTAGGTGCGTGTCCAAATGAAATCAAAAACCATGGGTATAAAAGTATCCATGATTATATCAAAGGCGAGACCGGTCAATTAGGGTATATTACCAACATTGATTATTTGGATGCCGCTTGTTATGGTACCGGCGAACAACGCGAACGGTCAATCGTTCTGGGAATCAAAAAAGAACTGGTGCAAAAGATTCTTGGCACAACTGAAATAACCGACAGCAATGTATGGAAATTTCCTAAACCAGATGAATTTAAAGTGTCAGAAGAAGTTTGTTTGTTGGGCATTCCTTCTATCGAAGCCGGAGAACACAGAATGGATGTTAATCGTCTGCATTATGCGCTGGATTTGGAACCTGAAATCATTGACGCTTTGAAAAATATGCCTGCAGGACAAAAATCAACGGTTGTTATTAACCCAACAACGAAGGAAAAAGTGGAAATCAAGCGTGCCCATGGTGATAGACCGGCACCGACAATTACCGGTGAATCCGGACATTTTGGCGCACCGGCAAATTATTTCCCGGCTGGTCGTATCAGGACAGACGGAACACAATCTGACGCCAGATACAGAACACCCTATGAAATCCTGGTATTGATGGGTATGCCGAGAGATTTTGAATTACCCGAAAAAATCAAAATCAGAGACGGCAAAGGTAATCTCTGGTGCAAATCTGGTCCGGTTCCAGATGTCCCGACTGCAAAACAACCCGGTGATATTGTGGTGACGGATGATGAATTTCGGACTATGTTGGGTGAACATTTTTGCCCGACGGTTTTAAATCGTTGCTTTGCACAACTGATTCACCAGATTCAACACAAAGATTTCTGATAAAATCCCCCTTCAACGGGGGAAGCAGTTTAACTTGTAAAAAAGGATGAAAAATCATGATAAAATTAGCGATTGGTTATGTAGTAGTAGATGATGATTCTTCTATACAACAAAAAGGACAGCGTTTGGAGAAATATTGCCAGACGCAAGGCAAATGTTCTATGTTCAAAATATATTGGACATCAGAACGGGATAATGTAAAACAGTTGAAAAATATGTTTAATTATATAAACAAGCAGACAGACCCAATAACACTTGTGTTCTGGACAATCAAAGACATACCGTGTTATATGACTTCAAAAATGTTAAAACTTTGTGACAGGGGTTGCAGAATACATTTTATAAAAGAACATCTGGTTTTTTAATAAACTTCATCCCCCTTCAACGGGGGATTTTTTTGTGGTATGCCCCATCGGTCAAATCACATTTTTTTGTATTTTGGAAATTTTCTGCGACAAATTTTTTAAAAACCGGCGTTCTATTAAATGACAACAACCGACGGAAACTTTTGTGTTTTACACATAAAAATGTTCCGAAAGTATTGCAAATCAAAGGTTTTCTCAAAAAGTTGACCTTTGTCCTGTTGTATTCCAAAAAATTAAAAAGGATAATCAAATGACTAATTTCAAGTATTACGACAAAACGACATCCAAGACAGTCAGAAAAGAAATTGAATCTTGGGTAAATTCATTGAAACCGAATTATGTTTTGACTGTTCAATTTCCACCGAAAGAACAAACGACCAGTTATGATATTTCCCAAAACAAATTAAAATCGGTTATGGGAAAATTGGAATACCATCTACGCGGAAAGAAATGGCCAGAAAATCATGTTCCGTTCATAGCATTTTGTGAAACTGGTAAATTAAAAACATATCATTATCATATTTTCTTTTATGGCAGCAGAATAAAATCAAAGCGGATGGATGCAGCACTTGAAAAGGTATTTATACGAACAGGTTATACGGTAGAGAATATGTATCTTGACCCAGATTTTACACCCAACACACCGAATTATTGCACCAAACAGATATATTCAGATACACGCAAGCATTTTGATACGATAAACCTAATTACATCTGAACAACTATTTGATATTCCAGTAAAACAGCCCATACAATCACATAAACCAAGCGTGGATAGCCAGAAACAGAAAAGATAGATAAACATAAGCCAAAAGAAAAGGAGCAGACCACGCGTCAAATATGGATTAAATATAAAAAT
>CAMZAC010000046.1 GCA_947304085.1 uncultured Alphaproteobacteria bacterium | reverse complement strand
TCCATCTATCAATTGTTTTTTAGTTGATGCAACACCTGTTTTTATATCCATTACAACCCCATCCCAAATTATATCTGCACGCGCACGAACATTTCGCCCTGCAATATTTACAGAACCAACAACCTCTTTACACCCACCTGATTTAAGATAGTTTTCAACAAACGGTGCAATTTCACAAAATCTTTTATGCCAAAAATAAAATAACACAGAATTATCTTTTAAAACTTGCTTTGCGCGTAAATCCATTTCACGAATCAAAACTTCCGCATCAAAATTTTTTGCGTTTTCTATTGTTTCATGAACCAAATTACCAAAATTTCTTGCATCCGGCAAAATCCAATAATCATCAACTGGACGTAATTTTAAAATGTGTCTGGCATAAAAAGCATATGGATTATGTATCAACAATTCCAGTTCTGTCACATAAACGTCTGATCTGTCTATCGGTGGTGTTGGCGCAGAATAATCTAATAAATTTGGTTCAACATCATCGTATTTACGTACAACATCTAAAATGTCATTTCCTTGCATTATATCATCAACTGCGACACGCACACGCGACAAGAATCTTGACTCTGTGGTCAAAACACCACCAGATTGTTTACTGCGCAACCAATATACTTCTTTACCACATGATAAATTCATAAAGTCTAATGCCATCAAAGAAACTTTTCGATTCGGCGATGGTAAGCCAATTTTGTCTGCAACCGCACGTGGTAACCAAGCGTTTTCATAACCAACAGACGGAAACATAACCTCATTCAATCCTGTCAAAATGATAACATCTGCAGTTTGCATACGTGATTCAATCGTTCCTAAAACACATACATGACAATTTTCTACAACATTTGGTCTGATTGAAATTGAACTAATCGCATCAGCTATAAATGCACGCGCATCATAAACATTTAAAATAATACCATTTGCACACAAAACATCAGACATATTTTTAATTGCCATCCAAATTGGTATATCCGATTCATTTTCTGTATTAAAATTTGGTTGAAATATTTGTTCGGTATTTTCATCAACAAAACGAACCAACATATTAAATAAATTATAGCCCGTCTCTGAATATAACTTTTCAAAATCGGATTCATTATTTTCAATCCAAAAATCAAATAAATTTAATATTGCGCGTCCAACTTTTGTCATACTGCCAGAAAGACCTGCTGAAAAATCTGCGTTTATATTCAAACGCGCCATCTCTGATTTAACTCTTTGATTACCAGCTGCATCTGGTGTAATAACCAAAACTGATTTGTTTTCGGTTATTGCTTTGTTGACAATCAATCCAACAGCAACAGCCTCTTCACTTTCTCTGGCACACTCTATCAAAACACAATTATCAAGTTTATTACCAACGTGTATTCCGGAATTACCAAAAGCAATATTCATAATATCCATACATGTACCGTCACCAACATTTATCGTCTGGACATCATCAACCGATATACCAATTCGTTCAAGAAATTTATACTCTGCATTATATGGATTTGTATCAAGCGCAAAATCTGCTGTATTGCCAGAAATTTTACCCGACAAAATAATTCTGCCATTATCGCGTTTAACAATCGCTGCCATCAAATCTGCTGTTGCTGGCACAGATGCCGTAGATCCACAAACAATAACCAACTCATATTTATCCAGTTGATTTATCCATGAACGAATATCTTCATTTCGTTTTGCGCTTGCAGTTAATCTATCATCTGGTAATTGTTTCAAAATATCCAAAATTCGTGCTTTATTTTGAAAATGTGTTGCATATTTTTCATCTATTAATTCTGCCCAATCTATATCATTAATACTGACACCTTCGTTTTCTAAATAATCTTGCATACGAATAAAATCGTGTGCTATGGGTAATGCAGTCGAAATGTTTTTAATATTTGCATCTGCGGATAACAGCTTAGATAAAACAATCACTCGTTCTTGATTTGATATTATCCCAGATGAAAAATCTTCATCTTCTGAATCGTCAACTCCTGTTCCAAGCGGCACAAGATTTGGCAAAACAACCGCATGACCAATTTTATCAACAAACATACGTTCAACGCTTCGTACTGCGCGTCTGCTTGGTAAAAAAATTAATACTTTGGAAAAATCTTGGCTATATTTTGCAACCATACCCCACAAGGCATCCAAAATATATCTTGGATTAGAAACATTAAACACATTATTGTTTGACACCGATAATATTCCTTAATTCTTGCAAACCAGACTTTTTTGTTGCAGATGTTTCCAAAATCTGTTCCAACATAGCTGGATGATTTTCATGAGATATCTGTATTTTAGATTGTTCACGTACTTTTTTATCCTTTTTTGTATAAACAATCTGATAACAAATACCGTTTTTATCACAAAAATCCATTAATTCTAAATCAGAATCTTTTACGCCTATGCGCGAATCAATTAATATAAACAGTCGCCGCAATTGTGAACGATTCATTAAATATTCTTCTAATCTTTCTAACCAGCGCAATGCCTCTAGCTTTGAAATACGCGCATAACCATAACCAGGCAAATCTACAATCATAGCCCTGTCATGAACATTAAAAAGATTTAAACTTTGCGTCCGCCCTGGTGTATTGGACGTTCTTGCAACAACTTCTGAAACAATAGCATTTATCAAAGACGATTTGCCGACATTACTGCGTCCGACAAATGCATACTCTGCAAATTGCGTATTTGGTAAAGATTTGACTGTTTCAAAAGAACCAACAAATTTTATCATTGTTTATTCACCAATTTTTTATACGCTTCTTTTTTAGATATACCTGCACGAGCAGCCAAACTTGCAGCGGCAGATTTTGTAGAACCTTTAACAACATCATTTACAATTTCACTAATTTCTTCATCAGACATTTTTTTATCCGGTGCGGGCGCAACCACAATCACAATTTCGCCACGTGGTGGTTCTATATTAACTAAATCAGCAGGATAGCCAATTATTGTTTCTTCGTGAATCTTTGTAATCTCACGAACAATCGCAATTTGCCGTTCTGGCATAACCGAAGCCAAAATTTTAATTGTGTTCATAACTCGATTTGGGCTTTCATAATATACAATTGTGTGACGAATTTTATTATCTTGCGCAACTTTTTTTTCATCAAAAAAACCACAAAAAGTGAATCTATCTGTTGGAAAACCAGAAAGCACCAATGCAGATATTACAGCTGTCGCCCCAGGCACAACAAATATATCGACTTTCGCGCTACGTGCTGCCCGAATTAAACGGAAACCAGGATCACTTATACCCGGCATACCAGCATCACTGACCGTAGCAACAGACATACCGTCTTGAATTTTTTGAACCAAAGAATCAACTATGGCTTTCTCGTTATGTTCATGGCACGAGATAACTTTAGTTTTTATGTTAAAATGTTTTGCCAGTTTAGAAAAAACACGTGTATCTTCTGCTGCTATCAAATCGACGTTTTGCAACACATCTATAGCACGTGGTGACATATCTGATAAATTTCCAATAGGTGTTCCAACAATATAAAGCCCTGATTGCATTTTGAATCCTTTTATAGTAGAATATTACCATATACAAAATGGATTTTTCAATGCATATGAATAAATTTTTACTTTTTATCGGTATTTCTGTCTTATTAGCTGGTTGTGCTGGAACACAATCGGAACGCTGGTACGGTGAATATAATGAAGAAGCGACGTCTAACCCACATGATATACGTGATGCATATGTCAATTCTGCATTACTTTATGGTTCTGAAAACGATGATCGCAACGCAAACATTGCCGTATTATTGCCTATGACAGGGGATGCAAAAGCAACCGGAAACGACATAAAAACATCGGTTGAAACCGCATTTTTGCAAAAAACAAAACCTAATGTAAAAATTTCCTTCTATGATTTGTCTGGTGATAAAATGAAGCGCAATACGATTTTACAAAATGTAGTTGCCACAAACCCAGATATAATTATCGGACCTTTGTTTGCAGACGATGCTAAAACTTTGCGTGAAATAAAGCCTGCTCGTATGCCTGTTTTATCGTTTACATCTGATATTTTGGCTTTGGGCGATGGCGTTATGACTATGAACCTGGTTCCAGGTCAAAGCATAGAAACAATAATTCAGCAAATGCAGGTAGACGGCACAAAAGATATAATTGTTTTGGCACCGAACGATAAATCTGGTTATTTAATGGCATCTGTTGCAAATCAAACAGCCGATTTATATGATATAAACATCCAAGGATTATTATACTATAATTCTGAAACCCCAGATTCTATCAAAGATACTGCGATGCGCGCATCATTATATAACACAAGAAATGCGGTAAACACGCGTGCACGTGAAATACTATCTGATATCTTGACCAAAGAAAAAAATTTATCGCTTGAAACGCAAGTAAGTTTAAACAAACAACTTGAAAAGATATCACGAACAGAAACAACCGGCAAATTACCATATGATGCGATTTTATTCTTAGGTGACGGTGAAGATTCCAAAGCATTAATATCTTTCTTGCGGTATTACGGTGTTGGAAATCATGATGTTGCATTATACGGCACAACATTATGGCAGCATTCTGACATTGCATCTGATCTTGCGCTAAGTGGGGCTAAATACGCAACACTGCCCGAAATATCAGAAGATTTTGAAACTTTGTATACCAGTGTATCTGGTAAAAAGCCTGATTATATTGCGGCATTTGGGTATGATGCGACAAATTTGGCTTTGGGTATGCTGTTTTCTTCTAAATCAGAAAATGCATATTTACTGGACCCCAGTGGTTATGTCGGCTCTAATGGTATTTTCCGTATTCAGCCATCCGGGATATCAGAACGTGCATTGCGTATAATGGCATTAAACGGCTCTGGCGAACCAACCGTATTCAAGTCTGCTCCAACAAATTTTTTGAAACCATTATATAATATACACAATATTGATTTAACACATATTCCGGAACAACCAATATCAACACGTGGAATAGATCCGGGCGATTATATAAACATCCCTGAATATTTGCGTAAAAAAGCTGCTTACAAAACAAAACCTATCGGGACGAACTATATTTCTGAAACAACAGAAAATGCACAAACATCTGAACCCATCCAGATTTATGCATCTGACGAAGACGAAACAATATCCAACCCAGAATTTAAACCCATCAAGTTAGAAAGTGTATCGCGTAAATACTTGGATAATATAGAAATAACAGAATAAAAGCTTGCGTTTATAAAAAAATACGATATAATCGTGTAGCCTAACGAATTATTGCGAGCATAGTTCAAAGGCTAGAATGCAAGCCTTCCAAGCTTGAAATGAGGGTTCGATTCCCTCTGCTCGCACCAGAGTCCTGACCAACAGGGCAAAAGTTTTGGGCGTGCGCCGGAGTTGGAGAGCCGGGGCAGACTGTAAATCTGTTGTCTTACGACTGAGGTGGTTCGAATCCACCCACTCCCACCAAAATAAAAAATGCACCCTTGTGGTGCGTTTTTTATTTTGGGGTCGTGGGTTATGGATTTGATACCACGCCAACAAAGTTGGCTGGTTCGACTATGAGTTTGTGTTTGCAAATAAAATGCAGCAAACACATTACGAATGCGGCGCAGGCATTTATGCCGAGCCAATCCATTCACCAAGTCTTGCTAAATAAAAAAAGATACACCGCACCTTTAAAGTGCGGTTTTTCTTTGGATTTTTAATACTTTCAATGGTTCGAAGAAAGTATATCTAAAAAACACCTATTTTTACTAATCTTCGAATAGCCAAGATTTCCAACGGTTTGCTCCGTTCGAATCCACCGAGGCAGTTTTTTTTCATTTAAACTATATTATGCAATAAAACTTTTGCGATTGTTTATAAACCATTTAAACAGTAAATTTTTATCTG
>CAMZAC010000045.1 GCA_947304085.1 uncultured Alphaproteobacteria bacterium | reverse complement strand
ATCATTAAAAGATATAAACAGTTCTTCATCACAATTAGGTGACTTAGCTGGTCAATCACGTCAACAAATGATTGATTTAATGTCTGATTATGCCAAAGCTGTTGATGCTATGCAAAGCTTGAACAAACAGATGATGGTTGCACGCGTAACTGCACCAATGGATGCAATAAAAGTAGCACCCGTCCCGAATTATAAACCCATCAGCACAAAAGATTTTTTAGCAAACGCTGATAGTATATTCAAAAAATTATACGAACAATCTGTAGATTTAACACGCGCAACTGGTGCAAACATTCCAGATGTTGTATGGCAAAAATATAATGGTGGAGATAATAAAATATTTGCCAAATGGTTGGCAAAAATGTTTGTCGCAACTGATAAAAAACAAATTCGCGAAATGCTGAAAACCGATAGCGTATTTCAATCTCAGGCTTCTCAGTTCGTTCGCAATTTTGAAAAAATATTAAATGGTGCAGACCAAACAAATGATGCAACAAAGGTAAAAACAGCTTTGTTAAAATCTGATTTGGGAACTATTTATAGTGCGATATATAAACATGCATAAACATATCCCATAATAAAAAAATAGCACCAATTACGGTGTTATTTTTGTTTTGCATAATCTGAAATCAATGATTGAATATATGTCTTTATTCTGTCGTTAATTATTTGTCTTTGTGGGCTGTTCAACAATGTAAAATCTGGCACCAGGTGCGCTTTTGTAAAATCTTGTCTATTGCAAGTATTTGTTTGACGCACCTTTAAATCATTTGGCATATTTTTACGTTCTTTAACAATAGCATCTATTGTTTGCCATGGTTGGAACCACAAAATTTTGAATTCATAATATGCAGTAAGATTTCTTTTACGAAACCAATCTATCATTTGGCGAACATAACATGGCTGAATTACATCATATGTAAAATCATGTCCAAGATGATAAAATATCTCGTTTTCTGGAACACCATAAAGCCATTTAGGCATGCCAGGCTGCCAAAATTGCTCATTTACCCACAATTTTGTAGCGAATTTTTCATTATCAAAATATTTTTCATCGCGAAAATAATATTCACGTCCATCTTGTTCACCTTCGCGCATTGGGCGTGTTGTGGCAGATTTTAAATTATAAAATGCTGCATCAGATAAATAATTTTTTATAAAATGACTTTTTCCTGTTCCAGATACCCCTGTACAAAATAAAACAGCATTTTTCATTTTTATATCTCCTTTTAATTTCAAAACACCCGCTGAAAATATTTCAACGGGTGTTTGGTTTTAATCTTCCAAGAAACTGCGTAATTTACGTGCACGTGTTGGATGCTTTAATTTATTTAACGCCTTTTGTTCGATTTGACGTATACGTTCACGCGTCACACCAATATATTCGCCAACCTCTTCCAAAGTGCTAGTTTTATTAGTACTCATACCAAAACGTTGACGTAATACAGTTTCTTCTTTTGGATCCAATTCAGACAGAATTTGAGTCACAATTTTGCGTAGATTTTTTTGCGCTGCAGATGTGAACGGATTTCTGGCTGTTTCGTCCGCAATAATTTCAATTCTGGAACTGTCATCTTCGGTACCTACTGGTGCTTCCAAAGAAATTGGTTTCAGATTTGATTTCATAGCCTTGTGTATCTTGTCAACTGGCAGATATATAATCTTTGATAATTCTTCTGCAGTTGGCTGACGACCGTATTTATGCATAAACTGTCGCGAAGCGCGTTGAATTTTATGAATATTATCAATCATATGCACAGGTATTCTGATTGTACGAGCCTGATCCGCGATACTGCGTGAAATACCCTGTTGTATCCAGTTTGTAGCATATGTGGAAAACTTGTTTCCCAAACGATAATCAAATTTATCAACCGCTTTCATTAAACCAATATTACCATCTTGGACCAAATCAGAAAAATCTAAACCTAACCCACGATTGCTAGACTTTTTGGCAAACTTGATAACCAAGCGTAAATTAGCCTCTATCATTTCGCGTTTTGCACGCGCTGCTTCAGCTTGACCACGACGTACCAGTTCAACCACTTTTTTATATTCTGCTGTTGGTTGACCTGTTTCTTTAGCAATAGCGGTTATGTCTTCTTGAATTTTCAAAACATCGGCTTCATGCTTTTTGGCAAAATTCTGCCAAGCAACACTTTTATTTTTTGCCAATTTTTTAACCCAATTACGGTTTAATTCGTTACCAGTATATTCTGCCAAGAAATCTTCACGTTTAATTTTACATGCCAACGCCAAACGCAACATCTTACCTTCTAAGCCCATTAGCAGTTGATCACGTTGAGTTAGTTTTTCCATGATTTCGGCAATTCTGTCATCATTCAGACGAATTTTGCCAACATATTCAAACAATTCTAAACGCGCCTTGGTATATTTTTTTTCAAGTGCTTCGTCTGGTTTTGATGAAGTTAACAAATTATCTAAACGTTTTGATTGTAATTTCTGCATACTGGTAAATATGCGTTTAATTTTTGTGAACAAATCTGTAATCATTGGCATCAAAGAATCTTCCATAACCGGAATTGGAACACCAGACGAACCACGTTGAGAATCTTCCTTTTTACCATCCTCACCTTCTAAATCGTCTTCATTTTCTTCATCTTCATCATCAGATGCAACAGACTCTGCTAAATCGTCTAAATCGTCATCATCCAGATCATCAACCTGCTCTACACCCTTGGACTTTAAAGTATCTGCCAAAGCCGCCAAAGATTTTTGTTCTGATTCACTGGAATACATAACCTCTAAATTAACAATATGACGCAAACGAATATCGCCATTTAATAATTGTTGGTACCAATCTAACATCGCCTGAATCGTCATAGGGCTTTCACACAAACCATAAACCATCAATCTGGATGCAGCTTCGATACGTTGCGCAATAGCTATTTCGCCTGCGGCTGTCAACAATTGAACTGTTCCTATTTGCTTCAGATAAGATTGAACAGAATCTTGAACGCCAAGAACCAAATTACCTGTAGAACTGCGCTCTAACTGTTTGGCATAATATTCATAATCTTCATCATTAACATCAACTTGTTCGGCATCAGCATTTAATAAATCATGCGATTTATCACGATTATAATCGTCTTCATCTTCTTCGTAATATTTTTCCATATCACGAGCAAATTTATCGCCATCGGTTTCAATAACCTCTAAATCCAAATCTTGCTTAAAAAATTCAAGAACTTCGTCACGTTCGTCTTCTGGGACTTCGTCAGCTTCAATAGCAGCATTAAAGTCCATTTGAGACAGATAGCCAATCTCTGTAGCAGACAGCGCCAATTCTTTCAAACTTTCTGGCAAAGAATCTATTAATAATCTTGTTGCTTCATCTAGTTTTTTAGCCATAAAAAAACCTTTGATTTATTGTGAAACATAAAACTTATTTGTGCGATTTTTGAGCTTTTGCAATTGCATCATGCAATGCCGATTCAGAAATTAACCCTAACACCAATGGGCTTTGAATCTGGATAACAGAATAAGATTTGTGTGTCTTTTCACGAATAGATTTTACAGTTGGATTTGTGCTGCGCATTAAACGAGCAACCTGACCATCTGATAACTCTGGGTAGTTTTTCAAAATCCACAAAATGCCACCCAAACGGTTTTGACGGTGCAATTTTGGTGTATAACCAACACCTTTTTTATTTTGTTTTTTCTGAGCTTCGATAATAGCATCACGAAGAACTAAGCGTGCATTTGGATCTGCTTCGCATCTTTCAATATCTTCGCGCGAAACCTGACCATTGATAATCGGGTTCAGCCCCTGCATTTTATTAGATTCTGCATCAGCGATATTTTTGACTTCCAATTCATGCAAACCACAAAATTCGCCAATCTGTTCGAAAGTTAAAGCTGTATTTTCAATCAACCACAAAGCGGTAGATTTTGGCATATATGGGTAATTCATTGATATTCCTTTTTAAGACGTGCCATAAATATAGCACAAAAAGTGCTATATTCAAGCAGTTTTTTATAAAAATTTTATTGTTTTTTTATCAGTTTGAATCCATCAACTGCATCCATCACTGTCCAACCCAAAGAATCTATCTCATTGCGCAACGCATCAGCTGTTGCAAAATCACGTGATTTTTTTGCTTCCAGACGTTTTTGTGCCAATTCTTGAATGTTTTCTGGTGCGGTTTCTGATTCTAGTTCGTGCAATTTGGTCGCACGGTCAATAAATTGCAAACCCAATAATTCATCGATAAAACCAAACAAAGCAAACTTAGTAGCATTATTCACAATTTTATCTTTCAATAAATCTTGGATTACAACCAATGTCTCGGCTGTTTTCAGGTTATCAGAAACGGGTGCCAAGATTTTATCATGCCATTGTTGATACAAATCTTGGTCAATATCGCCAGATTTATCGTTCATTAAATCAGCTACTTTGCGAACTATATTTTTATATCCAGCCGCAGCCGCATCCAAAGATTCCATAGAAAATGATATTGGCTGACGATAATGCCCCAGCGACACCAAATATCTGTATGCCATTGGATCATAACCTTTGTCAATCAAGCCCTGCACTGTCCAAAAAGAACCCGAAGACTTCGCCATCTTGCCACCTTTCAATAATAACCATTCCCAATGCACCCAATAATGTACCCACGGTTTACCAACAATAGGTTCAGATTGTGCTATTTCATTAGTATGGTGCACTTTGATATGTTCTTGTCCACCGGAATGAATATCAAAATGATCGCCCAAATATTTCATACTCATAGCGCTGCATTCCAGATGCCATCCAGGGAAACCAACACCCCATGGACTATCCCATTCCATTTGACGTTTGGCATCTTTAGGTGAAAATTTCCATAAAGCAAAATCTGTTATATTGCGTTTACCATTGTTTTCTATACGTGCACCACCGCGCAATTCAGATAAATTTTGTCCCCCTAACGCGCCATAATCTGGGAATTTTGATGTATCGTAATAAATGCCATCACCAGGTATTTCATATGTAAATCCCATTTTTTCCAATTTTTGCAACAATTCAATTTGTTCTTTGATGTGGTCTGTGGCACGCACAGCATGTGTTGGGGGCAAAATATTCAATGAAGCCATATCTCGTTCGCAATTTTTAATATATTTAGCTGCAACTTCCCACACAGACATATTTTCACGCGCGGCACCCTTTTCCATTTTGTCTTCGCCAGTATCTTCATCACTGGTCAAATGTCCAACATCCGTATAATTCATAACATGATTCACTGTATATCCATTTGCCAACAACATGCGCTTCAAAATATCTGCATTCAAAAACGCCCGCATATTACCAAGGTGTTGATCCCAATAAACCGTTGGGCCGCAATTATAATAACCGACATGATTTGGTGTAATGGGCTTGAACTCTTCTAATTTTCTGGTCATAGTATTATATAATCTGATTTGCATAAGGCTAATCCTTTGGTTTAAATTGATTTAATTATATTGAATTAGGAATAATAAAGCAAACACTATGTTTGCAAAAAACGTATACTATCAACAACAGTAAAAATTGATAAATAAAATCATCATAACAAGTATTGTATTATATCGACAATAAATATTCAAGCAAAAAGCATCTAACTATTTTGGTTTTACCAATTGTTTCTTGTGAATTCAAACATAGCTATACCTGCGGCCATAGATAAATTCAGACTGTCTATGTCCGAAGAATGTTTTATTATAACTGGTTCACAGAAATCGGTATAGTCTCCAGGCAGACCTGTTGCCTCGTTCCCAAAAATAAGAGAACATGGCTCCTTGAATTTAACTTCTGATAACGATTTTGCTGACGAAGAAAGCATAAACGCATAGCGAGCATGATTTGGAAAATCTTTAAAGAATTCATTCATGTTTTCAAGAT
>CAMZAC010000044.1 GCA_947304085.1 uncultured Alphaproteobacteria bacterium | reverse complement strand
CTTTGTTGAAATTCGCAGTATCACCGTTTTGCCATGCTTTATATGCGGCATTTAAATCTTTATTGTCGGATATATCGTGATTAAATTTTCTTTTACGATTATTTCGAACAATGTTAAATAATCCTGTTCCAACAAATGCGGCAGTCTTGATTCCAGATTTCAAAGTCCAATCAATTGCCCCAGTGACAAATTTGACGTTTTCGTTTTTATTCCATGACAAGTTGCCATCAGAAAACAGTTTGACATCTTTTAAACCTTCGCTTATTGCGTCTCTGGTGCGACTGGTCATGATGCCGTATCTGGCAACTGCCAATAATTCCATAGCCGTCTTTGCTTCGTTATCATCTGCCGGGTCTTTGTTCAAAGCCTTGGTAATAAGCTGTGACACAACTTCGCGCATCTGGTGTGGGTTTCTTAACGCATCAGCATAAGATTGTGGGGAAGACTTTTTAATTTCTTCCATTCTTTTAATAAACCAATCAAAATGTTTTGCTGCTTTGCCAGCGGCATTTTTGTTTATTTCTTTGATAATATCATCTTTCTTTGCAATGATACCTTCTATACCCTCAGATGGTTTAAACTTAACTTTGTCAAAAGCCTTTGCAATGGTTTGTGCATATGTTGAATAATATATGCGTGAACCGTATGTCGGTTCAAAGAACTTTTTAACATATTCTTCATATTTATCGTCTTTGAACTTTTTGATTCGATTCATCAAAGATCTTTCTTCGGTGTACTTTGGTGTGACATAGTCTTGTGATTCTGTGTCGTCATAACCGGTTTCTTTCAGGGCTTTTTCTAATTGTTCACTGATTTTTGAACCTGTGCCTGTGTCATATTCAGCAAATGCTTTGCGTACATTAGAGCTGCTTAATAACTTATCCAAGAACTCTCTGTGATTTGCTTTAAACGCATCAACCAAAGTGTCACGACCAGTCAATTCAAAACGTTCTTTTTCGGGTTTGTTTATCCATGAATCATCTTTGGCCACATTAAAATGGTTTTTAAATATATCGTCTACATCTTTTATAACGGGGCTTCCAAAAGCACCGGGTTTAGATGAATAACCAACGTTTAATGGCCAATCTGCCCGATTTGGAATGGGGGATTCTGCTCCGCCTTGTGGTTGTTGTGGACCGTTACGAACAATATATGTTGCAACACGGTTGGCTTTCTTGCGGAATTTAAAATCTGTGTTATATTCTTTTGATTTTAATTTATCAATAAGTCCCTGATAAGTTAAATCACCATCAAATACATCAGTCAAAGATTCGGCCAAGAATTTTCTAAAAATTTTGCAAGCTCGTCAAAAGCTTCTTCGGTTTCTGAGGTCGCAGGTGCGGTTTGGAATATTTTGCCAGGTCCAAACCATTTTTCAATAAATGGTTTCACAAATACGTTGTTAACATATTTGCCATCTTGTAAATCTGTATACATAGCCTGCATTGCCCTTTGAATCCAGTCATACAATTGATCCCAGTTAGCTTGTTCAAACTTAAATGCATCACCATCTTTTTCAAAATCAGGGACATCGTTCACAACCAAATTGTCGCCATCTTTGTGCATGAACTTCTTCTTCCACCAACGCATATTGCCGGTATAATCTTTGTTCGTGATATAATCCCTGAAACGGGCCATTTGTTCAGGTGGCATTTTATTAAAGTGGGATTGTGCAAAATAATTATATAATGCATCTTTTGTACTTACTGCCATGGTGACACCTCTTGGTTATGTATTACTCTCTTGTCATATACATTATAGTATTTTTTTGTTATCTTTCAAGGTTTTTTGTCAATTTTTTATAAGATTTTGTTCCAATCGCAAAATAAAAGTATCTAAGGTATAATTTTGTGTATGAAATTTATAACATTACTTTTGAAAATGATACCTTATGTTCTGTCCATAGCAGGTGGGGTATTTGTTTTTGATTTTTCCCAGAAATATCTGCATGCACCGGGCTGGATTGATTTGATGGATAATGTTGCAGCATCGTTGTTGGCAATACCGTTGGTGTTCTTGTTTTATGATTATTCAAATTATTTGATTACACGACGCATGCACAAACATCAACGTAATAAAACGATTCAAGCCATAGATTCTTTGTTATTCAAAATATTGACCCAGATAAAAAATATCGCAAATCTTCCGCGTATCGAAGTCCCAATGCAAGATTTAAATTTGAACTATAAAAAATTGAATTTTGATGCGAATTATTTGCGGTTGTTGCGAAAATATTTACGTGAATTGGAAGATTTGCTTTATAAATCTGATAAGATAGAAATTTTAGATCCTCAACATACTCAAATTTTATCTTTCGTCACCCAGGAATTAAATCAGATTTTGAACGAATGCAAATTTCATAATCCAGCACAAGAAATTGCTAGATATCTGGAAACTACATTATCCATTATAGATGATTGGTTCTATGCAACAGGGTATGTATCACGTCAACGGTTAAAAAATACAACGCGATGATATTGAAATGGTTAAAATCTGTATTTGACAGAATAGGTGCTATCCGATTGTATTATTTTTGTTTGGGGATACACTCATTTTTATCGTCATTCAGTTCATAGTTTTTGGGACAGTGGCATCCGTCTTTATTATTATAAAATTGCTCCTTTACACCACAAACTGGTTTATCAAAATGAACTTTCACAAAACTTACAAATTCTTTATCTTTTGAGTACACTGCCCTACAATTAGTCATCAATGTGTTTGCGCCTTCGGTCGACACAAAATTATCAAATTTGATATTACACCCCATACTGTTATAAAAAGCTCGTGTAACTTTAAGATTTTCTTTTATGTCGGTAGCAGCAGTTTGGTTATCCAAATGACAGTTATAATACCCAGTAATACTTCCTATTACCAAACGTCCTTTGTTTTCGTCACAAAGTTCTTTAAACTTTTCCGCAGATATTTTGTCTACCGATTTATCAGATGATGTTTTTGTTTTTCCTTCGTCGTCGGCTTCTGCGTCTGTTTTGTTGTTTTCTGTATCAGAATTCAAGTTCTTTTTTGCTTTGTCTTCACGCTCTTTCTTTTCTTTTTGTTTTTTTTCCAATTCAGCGTTTGCTGCGCTTAAATCGTTTTCCTTGTCTTTCAGAACAATAGCTTCTGCCACATTTGCAACAACACCAGCCGCCGTCACACCCAATGTAGATATACCGGCAATTTTTAATGCTTTGGTAGTACCCTGGCAGTCTTCTAATTTTTTCATTTTTTCTTGCTTTTCAGCAATCAGCTGTTCTACACGCGGATGTTCTGCAAAACATGCGCCAAAAAACAAAGATAAAATCAAGCCACTTGTAAAATATTTTCTCATGATTTTTAGATTTTGTGTTCACACGTAAAGTATCACAAATGTACATTTATATCAATAAAAAATTAAAAGGATTTTGTCGAACAACTTCGTTGCAGAGAGTTCTCATCTTTTCTGTGCCACACAAAAAAAACACCCGTTTGGGTGTTTTTTATTGTGGTGGAGGCACAGAGATTCGAACTCTGGACCCAATGATTAAAAGTCATTTGCTCTACCAGCTGAGCTATGCCTCCAAAACTTATGCATTTTTGCATCAGGTCTGGGCGACATTTTGACATATAAAAAACAAAAAATCAAGAATTTTTTGCAATTTTTTATAAAAGTGTAACAAAAAACTTTGTGGTTTAGGTTTTTCCTTTGAAAAATGACATAATTTTTGAAGTAATTGTTTTAGTTTTTTCAGATAAATCTTTTACAAGTATATTTGTAATTTTAGTGTATAAATCCAATGAAACAATCTCGCCAATATAATAAGAACTTAATTCTGATGGGTGTCTATAATAATATTTTCTATCAAGACTACCAGAACCAGAGATGTTTTCGACAACCCATTTCATTACTTGTGTTCCAATCATGCCCTGATGTGGATTAAAATAGTCGACCCTGTGCGCATCTTCGTGTGCCAATATTTCCAAAAACGTAAACAAGAACATTACAGATGCGCTTAATTTTAATGTAGCTGCGTGTGAAGAAAATGCCCCAGCGTGAAAGAAATGTACACAGAAATCATTGAAAGTTTTATCAATGCGTTCAACTTTTCCGCGTGGTGTGCCGAATATTACCGCGCTTTTATTCAAAATTAGACGTGCAAATTCAACCCTTTTGTCACCAGATAGCAGTTGAAACTTTTTAGCCATTTTTAGTATTTCTGGATTTTCCAATATAATTTTACGGTATACATCAACACGTTCACCAACAACAAAATTTGCATTAGATAAATTAACAAGTTTATACATCCTGTCAATATATTGTGAAACCAATTTACGAGTGGCTTTATTGTCGTTTTTGTTTATTTGTTTTTTTTGGATTTCAAATTCGTGTTCCAATTTTGCAATTTCTGGATTCCAAGTTGAATAATTACAAGTCTGCAGATCTTTGAAGCGATTTTGTATACGTTTTTCATAGTTATCTAAGTCACTAAAAGCATCTACTAAATCAGGATATTTTATTTTGTATTCAGGATGTTTTTGTATATCTGTATAAGATGGTGTAAACCTGTATTGTTTGCACAAAGTATCAAATTTAGCTTTTTTTAAATAATATGGTTTGAATAATTTGTCATAATTCTTAGATAGTTCGCTGTTTATTTCTGTCCAAGTTTTCCAATGTTTGACGGTTGTTTGCATGTTTTCAACGTTGCCATGAAACATTGCTTTGAAATATTGCCAGGTGTGATTTCTGTTGCCATATTTTTTATATGCTTCGTAAAAGATTTTATCTGTCTCGGACATTTTGTCGATTTCCATAATAATGTCCAAAATAGGCGTATCATTGTCCGTATTTATGCGGAGCTGTTCAAGTATTTTTGTTGAAGCTTTGTCGAATATGCTATCTCTCATGACGGTATTATTATAGCACTTTTATGGAGATATTGTCAAACACCACAAAAAAGTGAAACTGAACACTAAATCGATATCGGTGAATTGGAAAACAAAAAGGTTATTGTCGATATGGTATTCAATTTCACACGATAATTTTTATTTAAAAATAAAGTCAGGGCAATTAGTATGAATCCCTAGGTTTAAAGGCATTTTTAACGTGAATTATTATTGGTAAAAGACAACAACATTTTAAGTGCATACATAATTTCATTAATAAGCCGTGCTCGGTTTTGAAACGCTTCTGTTTGAGAACATGCATAATACCTAATTTTTTTGTTTCCTCGGGAATAATCGGCATATCGTTCTTTTTTGTCTTCATAAAAATAAGGCATACTTATAGGCAAACAATCTATGTACCATACTTTTTGTTCTTCATCAAGATGAGGCATACTTACACAGTGTGATGCTATTTCTAATATTTTTGAATCAACATCGCGGTTGACGATTATCTGAGATATTTCGCGATCAATAGGCAATTGCTCGTGCTCTATCAATTTAGGTCTAGCAACCCATTGTAGGTTTTGATGTTCGGTCAGTGTTATTTGGCCATCGTATTCCGTCACTTCATAAGCATAAGTTTCATAACGAGCCATTTTTACATTTGTAATAAATTTGTATCGTATAGGTGTGATAGACAACTCTTCTTGCAGCTCTCGTTTTAAACAATCGGCTATTTTTTCGCCTACATTTACTTTTCCGCCGGGGTATTCCCACATGTTGCCGTTACGTTGATTGGACGCACGTTGCACCAACAACACTTTGTTGTCGGCTCGTTTTATAACAGCAGCAGCTTTAATAAAAATCGATACGCTATCGTCCATATAACCTCTGTTTTTTATCGTGCCCAAAAGGGCATAAGCTAGTGTAGCATAGCACAATAAATTGACAAATCAAGTTTTTTGTGATTTTAAATGATTTTTGTTGCAAATCTTTGACTGTGTAGCCATAATCTGGGAATGGATAGGCATAAAAAATGGAAAAAAGCAATTGTAAAATTTGTGCGATTGTTGCTGTGGGGCCAAATGACGTTATTGGTTTTAACGGTGGGATGCCATGGCATTCAAAACAAGATTTTTATCATTTTAAAAAAATGACAATTGGTTTTCCGTGTATATTTGGCAAGACAACCTTCTTTAATATGCCAAAACACCCATTGCCAAAGCGCCCCAATATAGTTTGCAG
>CAMZAC010000043.1 GCA_947304085.1 uncultured Alphaproteobacteria bacterium | reverse complement strand
GACTGGACCCAAGTTGAAATTGGTTCTGCCAAAACGTGGAAATACCCATCAACAATTTTATATGGTGATAAATCACACAGTGATTTTTATTCATTAACTATTACACGCGGAACACAACAAGCAGACACAGGAACAAAAATGATTCACATCGGAAACGAAACAAAATCAAATATTGTTTCATACGGTGTTGCAGTTGATAATTCCAGACAAACATTTCGTAGCACCGTGTCATTGGGCGGAAAAAATTGTATAAATGCATGTAAATGCGACAGCAGGATTATCGGTGATAAAGCGACTGCAAACACAATACCAACGGTCATACACCTTAATGCAACAAATCAACAATCGCATGAGGCCACTACTGGGGCAATTGATGCGAACACACTGCTGTTTTTGGAACAAAGCGGTATCAGCACAGATGATGCAATCGCTTTGATTGTTGGATCAATGGCATCACCAATTATCTCTAGATTACCAATGGAATTCTTGGTAGAATCAAAACAACTGATACAAATGGCTTTAACAAAAGAATAAGAAATGATATTAGAAATAAAAAATCTTTGTGTATCTATGGATGGTAAAAAATTGCTAACAGATATAAATATGTCTGTAAAAAATGGCGCACGTCACAGATTGGCGGGACATAATGGTTCTGGAAAATCAACACTGGTTAATACAATTGCTGGAAATCCACTGTATACAATTGATTCTGGAAAAATTATCTTTGATGGCAATGACATAACAAATGAAAACGCAACAAATCGCGCGTTACGCGGAATATTTTTAGGTGCACAAAATGTCCCAGAGATACCAGGTTTGACTTTGTTAAGTTTCTTGAAACACTCTATGATTGCACACACACATTATAATACTTGCAAAGACTTATCTATGGGGGAATTTTTAGAAAAATTGGAATCAGCTCGCAAACAATTAAACATACCAAAAGATTGGCTTAATCGTTCTGTAAACGTTGGTTTTTCTGGTGGTGAACGCAAGCGAATAATGTTATTAAGATTGATTTTAACAAATCCAAAGCTTGCAATTTTGGATGAGCCTGATTCTGGTGCTGACAAAGATGTCCAAAAACAAATTGTTGATACAATAAACAAAATGCCAAAAACTACATTTTTATTCATATCACATCAGGATAATTTTACAGCATTAGTTGGTACAACAAAAACAACTACTTTGGATAATGGGAAAATTATGATAAAATAATAGCATTTGAGACCAAAGGCAAAAGCAAATGAAAAAAACAACATTAAAAACATGGCTTTTTACAAGACCGTTTCAATTTGCATTGCGCATGCTGATTGTGATAATTATTGCATGGTTACCAAGATTGTTCCCAGCAATCGAAAAAATACCATTACCAGATATTATTCTGATTGCTATTTATGTTTGTGCCATGCTTGGTGTCTTTGTTTGGGGAACTTACAAACTAATAAAAATATTAAAAAAACAAAATATTCCACAAGATAACTTTATTACCGTAATAAAAAAATATAACTTGGTGACATTTGTTGCCATTATTGTACTGATACTTACAAGCATTTTTGAAAAAACTATCTTATCACACTTTCAGAACCAAATAAT
Organism: uncultured Alphaproteobacteria bacterium; assembly: GCA_947304085.1. Lineage (GTDB taxonomy): Bacteria > Pseudomonadota > Alphaproteobacteria > Rs-D84 > Rs-D84 > Enterousia. The sequence continues at coordinate 4,558 of CAMZAC010000043.1, read as the reverse complement.
TATCATATTGTACAAAACTATTGGTTTTAGCATTGCAACGTACTTATTGGGGGTCGGGATATCAGAATTTTATTTAAGAAAAAAATACAACCAAAAATTAAAGAAAAAGGACACAAAATGAAAAAAGACAACAAGCGGAACACATTAAAAACTTGGCTTTTCACAAAACCATTTCAGTTTGCATTACGTATGTTGATTTTGATAGTAATTACGTGGATAGCAAGATTATTTCCAACAATAAACATACCGTTGTTTAACTATGGTACGCTTGCTGTGGCTATTGGAATTTTTGCTTGGGCAACATATAAATTAATAAAATCTTTACCGTTTAAAGAGGTGTCACAAAAAGATTTTGTTGCACTTACAAATGGTTATCGTATCACAATCTTGGCGACTTTATTTGTATCCTTTGGTTATAATGTTTTGACCGAATATTCATTCTCTTCATTGTGGTTTTCCACGATGTCGCCATTAACCTCACGTATCTTGGTTGCTTTTTTCGGTATAATTCAGTCATTTATCCCAATGTTCATTTTAGGTGCAGCATTATCCAGTATGTATGCAAAATACAGACGCGCCAGAATCATGGGGTTATCGCCTTGGCAAATAATTCTAACAATGCCCTATAGCTTTATTATGTCTTGGATGCCAGGTTATTTAATTCCAGATAACACGACCAAATCAAAGATACAAATTAAATCTAATTGGTATTCTAGATTTAACAAATGGACAACCGCCAATTCTATAAACACAACTTTTGTTTTCTTGTTTTTAATACTATTATCAAACTTGTTATTAACCAGACATACAGGAACCCTGCTATTCCCGTTAGTATTATTCTTGATCTTTTCGTTGTGGAACTCAACATCAAAACCAGATTTCAAATCAAATATGAATCGTGGATATACTTGGATTGCCATAGTTATTAATATAATTATGGTTGCATTAACAATATATGCAATTTATCAAATATTTAATGCACCACACGGTGGCATTATCGGTGATGTTGTGACAAAAGGATAGAACATGAACAAATTTATACCAGTTATGGTTTTAATATTATGCCTGTGGATTGGACGTTCTTTATTCGTGCCAATATTGTTTGCTGCGTTTTTGTGGTATTTATTAAATGCTATCGCGGCATACTACAGAAAGATTATGCCCTGTTATAAATCTAGTGACAAGTCCTGCAATACTTCGTCCAAAATTTATGATTGGATAGCAAACATTTTATCATTTGCAACAATCGGTGGAATTATATTTTTATTTGCAACCCAAATCAAACCTATGTTTTGGGAACTGTATAAAGCAACCCCGGTTTTGCAGCAAAAACTACTGACATTCAGTGAATTTGTTTCTACAAAACTTGGCATAAATATGGATTTAAATATGATTCCAGACCTGCCTAATATTGCAACATATGTTGCTTCTTCATTGGCTGGTATAGCAACATCCGCAGGATTGGTTTTAATATATTTGATATTTATGTTTATTGAACAGAGTTCTTTCAGCAAAAAGATAGATTCTTTGTCCTTTCCAAAAATAAAAAACAAAAAATTGCGTTATATATTAAACAGCATTGACGAACATATGAAAAAATATTTATTCACAAAAACATTTCTGTCTGCAGCAACCGGTATATTTGCTTATATTGCATTAAAGATACTTGGGCTAGAATTTGCCAGTGTTTGGGCATTCATGATTTTCATATTAAATTATATTCCAACATTAGGTTCTATTCTGGCATGCATAATGCCAATCACCTACGCCTTTATCAGTGGCGACACGTGGCACCTACCTTTGTTTACAGCAATATCTTTGATTTGCATAGAAACAATATTTGGCAATATATTGGACCCAAAGTTGACTGGAAAAACTTTGAACATATCAACATTAGCGATACTTATAAACTTGGTATTTTGGGGAATGATTTGGGGCATCGCCGGAATGTTTTTCAGTGTTCCTATTTTGGCGGCTATATATATCACAACCGCACAATTCAGTTCTACACGTTGGATTGCAATATTGCTGTCTGCAGACGGTAAAATCCCAGACGAAACAGCAAATGATTAAAATCGTTTGAAACAAAACAAAGAAAAACCTGAATAATCAGGTTTTTCTTTGTTTCATTACTTTGATCAAACACGTGATTTATTAATACGAGCCAGACGTTTTTCTTGCCAATATTTCATCACAACAGCTCTTAAAATCATCAATATTTTATAATTTATGCTTGTACAGGTCTTTTCAACATTGCGATTGCGTTTTCCAGAATAATTCGGGCAGATACAGAATCTAACACCTGTTTCATTTTAGATATATTCTTGTACCCTATTTCTTGCTCTGCCAACGCACTGGTCAGGTTTTCTTCAATAAAAATAATTGGCAAATTCGTCTTGTCTGCTAACCCATTAGCAAATTCGCGAACAGCCTTTGTCGTTTCAGAATCAGAGCCGTCTGCATACAAGGGCAAACCGATTACAACACCTGCGACCTGTTCTTCACCAACTAAACGTAATACAGCATCAACCAATTCATTTTGATTTTTAATATTTATTTGCGGTCTTTCAAAAACCAAGCCACGTTTTTCATCAGACATAGCAACCCCGCATCGTCTGGCGCCCCAATCCAAACCAACTATGCGTCCAACACGCGGAAAATCCTTGTAATTTGATAAAATCATTGTTATAATCCTTTGGCTTTAAAAATAATAGGATTTCAAATGGCATTTAGCAAGCAACAATTACATAAATTCGCAGATTTAATAAAAATTGATGTATCTGATGAACAACTGGACAAAATGAACATAGATTCTGTTGTCGAATGGATTGATAAATTACAACAAATCGATACAACTGGCGTTGAACCAATGCTCAGCCCATGCGAACATAAACTACCTTTGCGCGAAGACGTGGTGACAGAACCAAATATGCGCGAACAAATATTAGCAAACGACCCTGATACAACTGGTGTATCACGTGGATATTTTGCAGTACCAAAAGTTATGGACGGCGATTAAATAAAAGGACAAAAAGATGATAGATTTAACTATTAAACAGGCATTGGCAAAATTAAAAGACCGTTCTATTTCTGCTGTGGAATTGACACGTGCATATCTGGCACGTATTGAAAAATTTGGCAAAGAATTAAATTGCTATATCACAACAACGCCTGAACGCGCATTAAGCGATGCCGAAGAATCTGATAAACGTTATGCATCTGGCAATGCCAAAGTCTTGGACGGTATGCCAATTGCTATGAAAGATTTATTTGCAACACGTGGCATACGCACAACGGCAGCTTCACGTATATTGGAAAATTTTGTTCCACAATATGAGTCTACAATTTCACAAAACTTTATTGATGCAGGCACGGTGTTGCTTGGAAAATCTAACCTGGACGAATTTGCAATGGGAACATTCAGCAAAACAAGTTTCTTTGGTGCACCAGTCAGCCCATGGCATTTAGAGAAACGTTTAACTGCTGGTGGGTCATCTGGTGGTTCGACCAGTGCTGTTGCATCCGGTTTGGCAATTGGTGCAACAGGAACAGATACCGGTGGTTCAATTCGTTTTCCTTGTGCGATTACCGGATTGGTCGGCGTAAAACCAACATACGGTTTATGTTCACGTTGGGGGTGTGTTGCATTTGCATCCAGCCTTGATACACCTGGTCCAATTGCACGAACTGTTGATGATGCAGCGATTTTATTGTCTGTAATGGCTGGACATGACCCAAAAGATTCAACCAGCAGCCCAAACGCAAAATTTGAATTTGATGGTGAATTAAAACCAATTTTGGGCAACGATAAAAAATTGCGTGTTGGTATTATCAAAGAATTTGCTTCTGTTAAAATCTCTGATGATATGAAAAACTTGTTTGAAAAACGTGTTGCTGATTTGAAATCTATGGGTGCAGAAATTGTAGAGATATCAATTCCAAATATTTTGGATGCATTATCCGCTTACTACATCATAGCACCAGCAGAAGCATCTTCAAATCTTGCACGTTATGATGGTATGCGTTATGGTTTACGTGTTGAAGGCACAGATTTGGAAGATACGTATAAGAAAACGCGTTCAGCTGGTTTTGGTGAAGAAGTCAAACGTCGTATTTTGATTGGAACAGCTGTATTATCCAGTCAATCTTATGATGTATATTTTATGCAGGCTGCACGCGTTCGCCGTATGATTGCAGATGCTTTTAACAAAGCATTTGAACAATGCGATTTAATTGTATGTCCATCAAGCGCTGGTCCTGCTTTACCACTTGATTCAGATTTAACACCATTGGAATATTACGCTTTGGATTTATTTACTGTAGCAATGAATCTGGCTGGTATTCCTGCTGTATCTGTTCCATGTGGTTTAACACAAAGCGGTTTACCATTGGGGATGCAGGTCGTTGCGCCACGTTTCAAAGATATGGAAATGCTGCAATTGGCCAAACATATCGAAACCGCATCTGCGTTTGATAACCGTCCAACAAAGATAATGGGAAATTAAAGGGTAAAAAAAATGGTGGCTAGAAGTAGAATCGAACTACTGACACAGGGATT
>CAMZAC010000042.1 GCA_947304085.1 uncultured Alphaproteobacteria bacterium | reverse complement strand
CATTTGCGACAACGCCTGCTGCAGTTATACCCAAAGTAGATAAACCAGCAATTTTTAGATTTTTTGTTGTTCCCCGACATTTTTGTAGCTGTTCTATTTTCACTTGTTTTTCCGCCACCAACTGATTTATTCTGGCAGAATTTGCAAACGATGACATTGGTGTAATTGCACACAACCACAAAAACATCGTTATATATTTACGCATTTCTTTTTCCCTTTACATTGAATATTGTAATAAAAAACGCACTATAAAATCAATAGGTTATTAAAAAAAACACCGCTGAACGCGGTGTTTTATTAATGTATGATTTTTATTACATACCTCTGACGGCAACCATACTTTGAACCATAGCAATTTTTTTATCTTGCGCTTGTTTCAAAGCTGCAGACTCTTTTGATTCTTTGCATTCGCAATTACCATTAAATTTTTCACGAGTTTGTACTGGTTTGCCACCTTGATCTGCACATTTTATTTTGCAGTTATCGTACATTTCATCTGTTATTTCACATTCACAATTGGCACCCTCTAATCCATATTCAGATGCAAAGGTTTCAGCACTAACAGATGGTGTGCTATGCAGTTTGCTACATTTATTTTCGCACTTTTTATATTCTTCGTCACTAAAACGAAGATCATCAAACTTCACAATAATTGCATCGCTATACTTCACACAGAACTTGCGTGCATCATTCGTACAACGTCTTATCTGGTAAAGTGCAGAACAATCATCTTCAATGCGATCATACTCTTCTCTTAGCTCAACATCAAACTGATTGCCCTTATCCCCAATAAACTCATTTAACGAAAAAACACCTTCATAATGTTTTACGTTACCGTCAACAACAAAAGGTTGTTTGTGCACTATTTCACATGACTCTTTACCATTTTTCCCTTTTCTGCATTTACAAGTATTGTTTGTTTTACAAACCTTTGCTATATATTCGTCTATAGATAACAATTTATTTGTAAAAGAAACCTCTACCGGAAACATTTCATATTCAACATTACCAGCAATTTCATCAACAACATAGCAAGGAATACGAGCTTTGTTACCCGTTATACCATACCCATCTAAAACAGACATCTTGACTGCAGCCAAGTTCGAATAACAACCCAACTCGGCAGCGTAATGAGAATACCAGCCTCTAGTCCATGCAAATCTAGTATCCGAAACGTCTATACTTTTAATCATATTGCCACGTTCTATCACATGACATGTATTGTTTTTTGGGTCATAGTCAACAATTCTATCTTTATTGGCCGTACTCTCACAAAATTCTTTATAATCTTGTTCTGTAGCTTGACGTTTTTCTTTAACCGTTTCAACAACAGATACTGGTTTCTTTTCAGATTCAGCTTTCTTGTCGTCACAACCAGTAGTTGCGACAGCGGTCATCAACATTGCGCCCGCTACTAATTCTTTTGCTTTTTCTTTAATAGACATTTTTTATCCTTTTGGTTTGTGGTTTTGTTTTTTGGGGTTTTCCCCGTTGCCACAAACATAGTTGCACAAAAAAAAAAATGTCAAGACAATTTAAGTATTTTTTCACACAAACATTTATATTATATAAATTTTTGCGTAATTTCAATATGTTATACAGTGTGTGTTTACAAATTTGTCACTGTATTTGGTTATTTTGTACAAAAAAAACGATTCGGTTTTACTTTTTAACCAATCTGATGCTTATTTTATTTTTTGTATCCTGGAATTTAAAGCCGAACGAAATACGGGGGAATATAAAGCACCATGTGCACAATTTCCAGCACAACCATTATCCGAACAATAAGACGCGGTATTTAAAAACAAATGATGCACCCAATGCTTGCCGGTTTTGCACCAACAATGTGCACCTTTTTTCTGACTTGGGTTACCAGCCTTTGCAAACTCACCTTTTGTTTCGCTGCACAACGAAATACCTTTGTATGTTGTATTTTCATATATAGCAGTCCAATCGCCTTTGTTCATATTATCACATTCTTGGTTGCTGTTGTCGTACCAATCACATATTGTACCGTTACACGCACGATACTCACAATGCCCGTCTTGTTCTTTGGCTACGGCTATTACTGTACCCAAATTTTCACCTGTGGTTTCTGAGATTGCTATGTGTTTTTTTATTGCTTTCGGTGGTAGTTCGTCTGCATTATGACCATACGAATCATAAAACACGCCCAACATAATAAGTCCCATATATAACAACAAAATATTCACAACAAGCATATTCTTGTCTTGTACCATTTTGGACAAAGACTTTTTTGTCTTTTCTATCATTTTTATTCCTTTGTACCAACAAACACACCGTCTTGCATCCCAATCAATTTAATATTGCATATTGTTTTATTTGGAATCATTGGACCATTTACTTTGACATCTATGTCATCTGGTGTTCTGCCAATATTGTTTTCTTCTATCAACACAGAAACGGTTTTGCCAATTTGATGTTGCATAAATTCAGCTCTGTTGGTCTTTGCAATATCAGTTATTATTTTTACACGTTTTTTAGATATTGCTCGACTGATTTGATTTGGTAATGTTGCTGCGACAGTATCTGGACGTAGCGAAAACGTATAAGCATGCTCGTGCATTAAACACCTATCGCTTATTTAATTACATGTTTCATTTAACAAGTCTTCTGTTTCACCCGGAAAACCGCAAATTATATCCGCACTAAACGAAATTTTATTATCTGCTAATTTTACAAGATTACGCAACATTTCTGTATTATGACGACGATGCATAGATTTTAATATACTATCCGATCCAGATTGCATAGATAAATGCAAATGTGGCATAAATCGTGGCTCACGCTTCATCAAACCTATGATTTTTGCAACCTCTGGCGATGCAGGATCAATAGAAGACAGACGTAAATGTTTGATTTCTGGAACATCGTTTAATAGTTTTTCACACAAATCAGCCAATAAAAACGGTTTATTATTTTGCATCAGCACAAAACTTGCTGTATCTACGCCTGTTAAAACAACTTCATAAAAGCCGTTTGCAACCGCATTTTTTGCATCGCTCAAAATTTCATCGTATGAAAAAGACACTGACTTGCCACGCAACAAACGCGTCACGCAATATGTACAATCATGATCACAGCCGTTTTGCACCTGGATAAATTGTTTAGATAATCTGCCATCCGTATTTTTAAAAAATTCTATTTTAGGGTTGCAAATCTCATCCCCTGCCCGTTTTATTGCATTGACATAAGAGGCTAAATTCATTTTGTTTTGATTATCTATAACAAAAACGTGCGGTATTTTTGCAAACAGTTTTGGATTACGGGTTGCACCGCAACCTGTCACAAAAATCATTACATTTGGGTTTTCGCGCGATAACTTACGTACCGTTTGGGCAGATTGCCGTTCTGCTTCGCCTGTGACAGCGCAAGTATTAACCAAAATCGCTGTATTTATGACACCGCTTAGCATTTTAGTTATTTTTTCGCACTCCAAGGCATTTAATCTGCAACCAAAAGATAATATTTTTATGTTCATTTTTATATTTTCTGCTTGATTTTTTACTGTTCATAAGGCATTATATCGTGAATAAAAATGATTTCAACAAAGGATTTAACATGGCACGTGTGACAAATACTGATACTTTACCATTTGTGGAAAGCCGTTATGAACTTGGGATGCTGGCTTCTCAGCGCGTTCGGGATTTGAATGGTGGCGCAGAACCTGTAGTTGAAAAAGGACACGATAAATTGACCGTTGTTGCATTGCGTGAAATCGGCAGTGGTAAGTTAGATATTGATAATGTTCGTCATGAATTTATACAGTCTTACAAAGACACACCTGTTATAGCAGATGCTGAAAACTCTTTGGAAATTGCAAGCGAAGATCCATTATTGCGTGAGATTGATGCAGAATTAGAAAATGCATTGGTTGAAGATTCTCATGATGGCGTAGCTGATGCAGGTGATGACACACCAGATGAATCAGAAGACGAAGAATAATCAACAAAATACAAAATTTGGAGATGTCGCATAGTTGGTCTAGTGCGCCACATTGGAAATGTGGTATACTCGCAAGGGTATCAAGGGTTCGAATCCCTTCATCTCCGCCACAAAAATAAAACGCCGTTTTGGCGTTTTTTTGTCGTTGACGATGATTGTGGAATTAGCCACAAAAAACGAACTTTCTGGGTTAGACAACAATCTAACCCATTTATATGTTTTCGTGACCACCTACTAGTCCAGAATTTGATTGTTGTTCTTTGATTTTTTCCATAATCTTTTTGGTTGCATTTATTATTAACTGCATTTTACTAATGCCCCTATTAAAACTTGCAATTTTGGATTTTTGGGCCACAGAACCGTTATCAGAATTTATAGTTTTTTTAACTGATGCAGATTCTTTACCGTGGTCTTTTATAACAGCTGTACTTACCAAGTTTGCATTAACGCCCCCAACAAGTGTTTCTGTTTCTGATTTTTGTATATTTAATTCATTTTCTGATTTTAAGCTTATTGCCAACTCTTCCAAGTCTTGTATATCTTTGACATATTCTATAATGATGTTGTCTTTGCTTTTATTTGTAAATTTATCCCAAATATCTTTTGCGGTTTTACAAGCTTTGATAACATCTTGTAGTGTGATAGTTGGATTATCATCTAAATCATCAATTTTGGATTGTTTAATTTTGGACATAAACACTTTGATAGCTTTATTTGTTGTATGCTTAAACTTATCCATAAACACATTAATTGTATTATCAATCAATCTATTTTTGAAACCAGATTTAACGTGCTTATCCATGATACCCGATTTCATAACAGCTATAACAACATCTGATAAATCTTCTTTGGTTAAACTTTCACCAGGTTGCATAATACCATCTTGATCTGTATATGGTTTTTGATATTCAATTATGTCTGATAATGTTAACAAAGCACGACGAACATTTTCTATATAAGAAGCACCTACGTTTTCTGTTTCTTTTTTTTTTGATTTTGATATCGCCACATTTAAACTTTCGGCCAATTTCGTTTTTTTATAATGTTTTGCATCTTCTATAACACCAAAAATCAATTCTACCAAGAAATGACCAAACATTTCTTTTTCGTTATTATTTGGAGCTTCATTTAATCTTGCACCAGTATCAAAAATACTGATAAGAAATTCTTGAAAATCTGGATTATAACTAAAATTCTGTTGTCCCTGGTGTCTGTCGGTATCAGAACGTTGTCCAGACACCAATTGACATAATTCATGTGTAAGATAAGCTTTGGCAAAATCATGTTTTTGTTGCAACAGATTCTTTGCTTGTTCTTTATCTAAATCTTCTGGTTTCATATCAATTAATGACGTTCCAGGTGCTAATTCCATAATTTTCCATGCAAAAACTTCTGGATGTTGTTCATCAGATTTTTCATATTGACCATAAGCAACCCATTTTGCAGCATCTGCATTATAAACATCTTTGCCATTGAGTTTTATTTTAAAATGTTTGTAAGTATTGTATGCATCCTTAAATTTTTCATAATCTTTGTTTATATCAATTTCAGTTGCACAAGATTCAGCCGCTTTTTCAACAATATTTTTCAATATTTCAAATTTTGGATTTGCTTTTGCAATATCATTAACTGAATTAACTATCAGATCAAGATTCATTTTGGTTCTGCCGATTGTTCCTCTGCGCATAAAAGCTAATACACGTGGTTTACCATCATATATTACCTTTGCGGTCACATATAAAGAACCTGCACCTAAAACTTCTTCAACCCTGGAAATTTTATCCAAATGTTCTTTTGGTAAAGTATCTTTGATTAAATCAAAAATGGCGGAACGACTTGGAACACCGGCTTTATCACGTAAGCCCGCCAATTCATCTCTGATTTCTTGTGGCAATTCATTAAGATAAGATAACATTTGACCAAAATTAATAAACGCATCACCTTTTGCTTGAAAAAACGTTTTCAACGCACGACCTATTTGTTGTAGTGGTGGTTCTAAACTAGCCGCCGCATTATTTTTAGATGCGGATAACATGCCTGATAACAGCAGATTTTTTTCTTCACTGCAATTATTATATAAAGATGTTATAATCAATTTCGCATCATCATAATATTTTGTTCTGAATTCTTCATTATTACCAATCAATTCGTTCAATACTAATTCTACACCTGTATCTCCAGTGGCTTGTATATACCGTGTCAACAGACGTGACATACATACCATACGACAA
>CAMZAC010000041.1 GCA_947304085.1 uncultured Alphaproteobacteria bacterium | reverse complement strand
CGATGCGAAAGGCACCGAAACCACCAGAACGATGCTTTCGCATCGGATAAAGCGGGTTTGTAAAGACCCCGAACCCAATCTCTTGGATTCATAAGGAATTCTAACATACTTTTTACAAAAATTCAATTTGGAATATGTATTTAAACCTAAGTTTGATCATGTTTTTTAAAACGCGGTTTAAATGGTGAATAATTTTGATTTAATAATTCTAGTAACAAGTTCATAATTTTTGTTGCCTCAATATGTACAGATTCTACGCATATGGCGGGAGCAGGTTTTGGAACTATGTGAAGTTTGTGTAATGGGTTCATGCAAGTTGTAAAAACGGTTTGACGTAATGCCCCCCATTGTCCGTGAGAAAAAGCAGATAAAAAGTCGTAATGCTTGTCATAAAAATCTTTTATACCTGACTCAATAGCTCGATCTCGTAAATTGGTTTTACACCAATCTCCTAAATCAATATCTTGCATTTCAATCCAGCCATTTTCAGATGCATAGTTATATAAATTTTCAACATTCATATACTCAGGAAGTTCGTTGTCTTCCTTTTCTATGCTTTTTAAGAGAATTTGTTTACATTTTCCGATGCCATATTTATAAAATTTTTCCCATAAAGTAGCATCTTGCTTATGTGTAAGATATTTTAAGTTTATATAAATTTCTACCAATGTTCTTAATAAGTTGATACCAGCTATTCTGAAAGAGTTTTTATATGAAATAATTTCTAAATATACCGTAAAAGCATACATTATAGATCCATAAACAACTTCACGCTTTACATCAAAATCTGAATTGTTCATTTTAAAATTATTAACAACATTTAAATAGATATCTGTTGCTTCTACAGCCAAATCCTGAAAATTTATTTTGTTTTGTATAATGGGTTTCGGAACTAAGCAAGGTGTTCGGTCAAAACACTCTTTCCAAAACGCTATATTAAATTGGCGAATTTTTTCATTTCCTTCAAAGTTCATTGCACGAAATGCCATTTCTGCAGATCGAATCATGGGCCGAACAGAGCGCATGTCACCCTTGTTCGGGTATTCCAAAAAGTTTTGAAGCATATCCGCAACTTCGCTGGTCAGAATCATTTTTTGTTTTGCGATTATTTCATACATTAAAAACAACCATCTTACATCAGTAGATTCTTGAGATTGGTGATCTAAGGATACATAAACCCCTTTTATCAAAATATCTATGCTTTCATCGTCTGACAAGGTATCAAATGTTGTGTTCCAAAACACTTTATCAGGGAGGCAGCTTAAGAAATTTAAAGCACTTAAAATTCGTTTGGCAGCGGGGTCTTTCAAAATTTCTTCAAATATATAAAGTTTATCATCAGGGTTAATATTTGGCAGATCAAGCATGGTTATTGATGAATCTGTCAGATGTCGTGTGGCTGCTCTGTTAAACACAGATCTAAATAAATGTAATGTGTTTTCCCTAGGTAGGTTGCCGGCTAATAAAATTGCCCACAGATAATTAGGTATTGCATTTTCTATCCAAGAAACCGGTTTACCATTTGGTATAGAATTCCAGCCTGATACTAATTTACCAGATTGGTTTTTCAAATCAGATATGTGCGATAGATTATAGTCTTTAAAAGTTGAATTTTTAAATTGTTTTTTGTTTTTCGGTTTTTTCATCGTATTCCTTACTTATGTTTTTACGATGATATTATAAGAAAAACAAAGAATATTTCAATAAAGACTGATACATTTAGGTTTTATGGTTGTATATGTTTTGTTAAATCCATTTTTTCCCATAATGCAGCCATTTGGAATAGTTTGTGGTACAAGCGACGGAAGAGCCAGGCCTGTTTACAGGTTAAACCACCGCCATTGCTTCGGCGTACAGCGGCTCCCAGTTCACGCAGAGATCGACAAGCGGCGAAGTAGAGCATAATAAAGTCAGTTTTATTATTTGGCGCAATATCTTCAAAATGTTTGTATTTCATAGGCAATCCTTTTAAGGTTGTCGTATTCATCAATATCTTTCGGCAAAAGTCCAGTTATTTGTTCGGAAAAATAGCATATTGTTCTGTATTTCCAAATAGAAGTATAAAGAACAAGGAATCGTGTGTCCGTGGTTCTGTTGGCTTACCAGGGTGTAGCAAATATGTAGACAGAATGTAGCGAAAATGTAGACCACGTGTAGCGAGAACAAGGAATTGCGGTAACGATTTTCTGCGGGTTTGAAAAGGGTGTGTAGATGGGGTGTAGACCCCCTGGTGTAGACAGGGTGTAGCAGATTATTTATAACAAGACGGAGTTAGATATAATTTAAGGGTAAAACAGTACGACTTTTTGTCTGTAAGTGCAGCGTAATTCTGCGCATTTTTTCAGATAAAGAGTAATGTAGAGGGAAGCTTTTGTTGCCGTTAACAGTCCGTTGTTCTACCGACTGAACTATGCCCGAATAACAGCGCTTATGTTATACCTATTTACTGCACAAGTCAAGTATTTTGTATAACGAAAATGGAATTTTTATACGGGACCCAAAACTAGATTTTAGTATTTGAGTTTTTTTTTAGTTAGAGTATCACGAAAGAGATGGATATGAACAACAAAATGTGTTGTGTGTATTGTTTGTGGGTTTGTTTTCTTGTTATAGTTGTATTTGTTGACAATATTCTTGTTATGCGGTATTATATTCCCAGTATATAAATAAAAGGAGGATGTATGACTCACGATGAATTATGGCTCGCAATAAAAAATCTTGCCAGTACTATGAATATATCTTGTTCCAGATTGGCAAAAATCTCTGGTCTGGATCCGACCACTTTCAATCAAAGCAGGCATAAAAGCAAATACGGCCAGGATAGGTGGATAAGTACTTATACTTTATCGCGAGTTATGGATGCAACAGGTTTAACATTGGCAGAGTTCGCGCAATTTTTACCATCTGATACACACGTTCAACCACCTTGTTCATCTTTATCAAAAAATGCGTTGCGCCGAAATATATAAAAACCGCCCGTTTGGGCGGTGTGTTTTTATTTTAACTTTTCTTTTATCATATCTTGTGTTTTTTTGATACCGTAAATCAATATGAAATTTGGTAGACGTGGCCCAGTTTCCTGACCCAACAATACATTATAGAACATACCAAAGAAATCTTTCAATTTATCTTCTGTATAATATTTTTTACCAATATCATAACAGTATGTTTCCAAATCTTTTTCAATACCTGTTTTGCCAATGAATTGGTTCAGACCATTCGCCAAATCTTGCAAGACAATTTTTTCTTGTTCAGTTGGGGCGCGATAGTTTTTGTTTGGCTTTACAAAATCATGATAATACTGCACAGCGCATTTTGCCATCATATCCAAATCCGGGTTGTTTTCTGGATTTAAATTTGGATTATATGATGTTATGTATTTCCACATATCTTCAATGCGTTCTGTGTTCGCAGCACTGGCCAAGTTCAATAACAAATTATATGATATAGGCATACGACCACTTGGCACGCCTTTTTCACGGTGGATGTAAACAACAGGATTTGACAGTTTTGCCATATCATCTTGCTTGTCATACGCGTTCAGATATTGATAATATTCATCAACATTACGCGGTATAACATCAAAATATAAACGTTTGCTGGTTGTTGGTTTTGTGTACATAAACAAAGCCAAGCTTTCTGGGTTAGCATATGATAACCATTGTTCGATACTGATACCGTTACCTTTGGTCTTTGAAATTTTTTGACCCTGTTCGTCAACGAATAATTGGTATGTTAAATTTTCAGGTACTTTGCCACCCAAAACTTTTACAATTTGACCAGACAGTTTATAGGAATCAGTTAAATCTGCACCACACATTTCGTAATCTACATCCAAAGCCAGCCAACGCATAGCCCAATCCGCTTTCCATTGCAATTTTGCCATACCGTTTAATACAGATTGTTCAACGCGTGTACCATCTTCGTCTTCGAATACGATTGTGCCGGCCTCTGCATTTACAGATAAAATAGGAACTTGTAATACATGACCTGTTGATGGTGAAATTGGCATAATAGGGCTGTATGTTTTACGTCTTTCTTCACGCAAAGACGGCAACATAATTTCCATAATTTTATCATAGTTTTTCAGCACCTTCATCAATGCGTCATTAAAGGCGCCAGATTTGTACATTTGTGTAGAACTTCTGAATTCGTATTCAAAACCATATCGGTCCAAAAATTCACACAGCATAGCATTATTGTGATCTGCGAAACTTTTGTATTTACCAAATGGGTCTGGGACAGTTGTTAATGAACAACCAAGATATTTTGCAGTTTCTTCCTGATTTGGAATATTTGTTGGAACTTTGCGCAGACCGTCCATATCATCAGAGAACGCGATTAAACGTGTTGGAATATCAGACAGTTTTGAAAAAGCCCAACGAACCATACTGGTGCGTGCAACTTCGCCAAATGTACCAATATGCGGCAAACCAGACGGGCCATAGCCAGTTTCAAATAAAACATAACCTTTGGCTGGAACTTTATTTCCAATGCGTGCCAAAATCTTGCGCGCTTCCTGGAAAGGCCATGTGTTCACTTGATTGTAGTCTATGTTCGCTGTCATTTTATAATCCCTTGTTTTTCGATAGTTGTAATTTTATGATATATTTTGCAAAAATCAATAAAATACGAATGTTCTGTATTAGATGCGATCTTTGTTGCTTTGGTTATTCATCTGTAGCATTTTATGTTGTTGGATTGCTGTCAATATTTTATCACTGGTTGTTGGCGCCAATATATAACCAGCCCTTACATTTGTCAGTTGTTCGATTTTATTTATATTATCATGTGCATGTTTTGATTCAGGGTCAACATTATGTTCGTAATAATACCAGTCTATACCAGCCTTTGACCAGGCAGTACGTTTGTTTTCCAGTTTTCCAAAAAAGTCTATCTCTGCAGGTGCAAAACCATAACAGCAACCACCCCATAAGTCGTAATCGCTACAATGATTTAGATTTTGCAATTCTGGGTTCAGTTTTTTTAATTGCTTAACGATTTTTTCAACGATTGGTACACAGGTGTTATATTTTTTAATTAACTGCTGTCTTAATGTTTTCGGATCTTCTGCTGCAAGATAACAGTTGAACTTGATAAAAGTGGCCAAATCATACGCTGCCATATTTATATGCATGTGTAAATCTTCTTTTGCCCACATATCTGCTTTCTGATTATTGGTTATCAAAGATTTAGCTATTATATATCCTGCCATAACAGGAACCGTTAATTTAAAAAATTCAACGTTTGTCATACCGTTTGGAAACTTATATTCATGATATAATTTATCTGGTAAATTTATACCCTGGTGTCGCAAATCTTCTTCAAGTTCTTTTGCAGACGAAGACCAATCGCCAAAATCTTTCATGTCATTAAAATAATTGTTGATTAAAAGTTCTCCTGTCGCTTTTTTGAATTTTGTATTTTTTAATCTGGCAGAAATATTTTTTATTTGTCGTGCAATGTTGCGTATTTCATCTGTATCATATATTTTACGTAAATCATCGTACGATTTTATTTTGCTGTGTTGTTCAGGTGTAATAATGTCAGCGATTATATAATCTGGGTGTCCAGATTGTGTTGCATCAATAGGGCTATGTTTTTTATAAACCCCAAGAATAAGGGCTTCTTGAAGTTTATTGTTTTTAGCAGATGGATTTAAAAATACCAAATTATCATCAGTTTTTATGGCGATAATTTGATGCCCGTCCATACGTTGTTTGCCGATATCAGATGTTTTTACACATGGAACAATATAAACGTCTTTTATGCCAATCTTGTCCGCATATTTAGCAAACAAATCTGCACGTCCTGAACAACCAACAACATAAGATGGAATGTTATACTTTTCTATGTCATCAGCAGAAAAATAAAACATATTTGCATTTTTATCGTTGTGTTCTTTTCTGAATATTTCCAGCCATAGTTGACGTTTTAAATGTGGATCGGTGCTGTTTGCATATTTTTCATCAAATTGTTTTTGTCCGTAAAGTTTTATGTATTTTTGTTTTAAATGATCAAAAGAATTTTCGCGTAAATTATCAACCCGGTTAAAAAAACGGTTCAGTTTTTGTAAAACAATGTCTGTTTTTTCTGCGTGATTCATAAAATCAATCCTTGCTGTTTCTGTGATTATAGCACAAATCGCCATACAATACACCTGTTATATAGGTGTAAATCAGACAAATACAATATTTTATTTGACATTGGTTAAATAAATATATAAAATATGCTGGCTTTCAACATAAAATTACCAACGTTGTTGAAATGCTTTAAGAAGAGATTGTGGGGTTGTAGCTCAGTTGGTAGAGGTAAGTTGCTTTGTAGTGCAACGGATCTGTCATCAGGGTGCCCCGAAAGAGATTGTGGGGTTGTAGCTCAGTTGGTAGAGCACC
>CAMZAC010000040.1 GCA_947304085.1 uncultured Alphaproteobacteria bacterium | reverse complement strand
AGGCGCATAATGTATATTATGTATAGTTTCGTATGTTGTAGCATACATAATTATGCACAATATAACACTTTAAAATATATTACGGCATATGCTGTTTTGCAGGCATAATTATACAATAATATAACATTTTAACTATTTACTCGTCCTGTGTGATGAGCTTTATAATATACTTTCTTTGTATTTGAGCGGCTTTTGTCTGTTAAATTCTCAGCCAGATGATTTTGTTTAGTCATATAATTCTGGGGTTAAATCGCTGAAAATCGATTTGTATTTCAGCCAGATGATTTTGTATAATCCAGTGTTTATATGGTTTGATTGCTCAGAATCGATTGTGAATATCAATTTTGTGGCTGATTTGTGCATGCTGGGGCGATTTGTCTTTCGTGTTGTTTGTTTGCAAGAGTGTTTAGAATTGGCTGTTTTCTGCGTATTTGTGCTGGTATATAAAGTTTTATTGTATTTGTTAAACAAAAAAATTGTTTTTTATAATTTTTTTGTTTTTTATCTTATGTTTATATGTGTTTATATTTTAGATAACTATAATAAGTGTATCTTGTGAATTGGGAAATAACATAGTTTTTGTGCAGTATGTCGAAAAAACGGTTAAAACAGCGAAAAATTGGTTTTTGCGCCCTATTTTAGTCATAAAATCGCAAAAAAAAGCTCGGATTTCTGCGGGTTTGGCGGTTTTTTTGAGTGCTTTATGCCCTATTTTTCATATTTTATATTTGTTTTGATATGTGTTTTATGATATAATTTCAATGTCAGGGGTTTGAAATAATGGAGAGAGAAAAAATGGCAAAAAGAAATGTTAATAATATCACGTTCAAGCAACAATTGAAAGAGTATTGCTCTTGGATTTGGTTGTGGATTTGGGTGGTCTTCACTACCTTTATAGGTGTGGCTGTTTTTGGCTGTTTAATGTTTTGTGGTTTTGTTTTGTTAAATAATTTGTTGCATTAAAAGGATAATATTATGAAAAATAACGTAAAAAAAAGACAAGTTCGAGAAATAAAAAATGATTGTTCGTGGTTTGATACAGAAAATGCACGTTTGATTATATTGTGTGCCCTATTCGGTTTTGTTGGTGCGCATAAATTTGCCATGGGCAAAAAGGGTCAAGGTTGGTGTTTTATTTTGTTAGATCTGACTATTGTTGGTATACTGATTTCTGCAATATGGGCATTTATTGATTTGTTGTTCTTGACAATCAAAAAGGATAACAAACCAGGTAATATGATTTTTGGTGCGTTCTTTTTGATGTGCGGTATGGTATTACCACTAACTTTTGGCTGCAGTTGCCCTAACCCAACCGTTGTTGAAGTTGGTAAAGTATCAAACAAAGTACAAAAAACCACAGATCAACAACCTCAGGTCGTGGTTCAAGAAATCGATATAGAGCCTGAGGTTGTAGAATAAAATCGCAAAGAGGGTTTGTGTTTTTATTTTATCGCCAGCACATTTTGTTGGCGATTTTTTGTATAAAACCCCTGCTTTGTTTTGTAAAATTACTTGATTTTTCAAGGAATTCAATATAAAATCGTGCGACAGGTTTATTATGTAATAAACCAATTTAAAAACCCGAAAAACAAAAAAGGAAAAAATATGTCGGATGATATGCAGAAAATAAAGGAACGTGAAGCCAAATGGCAAAAACGTTGGCATGATGAAAATGCGTTTACGCCAAAAGATGACGGTTCAAAACCAAGATATTATGTGTTGACAGAATTTCCTTTCTTGTCTGGTGCTGGTTTGCATGGTGGTCATATGTTCATTTTTTCGGGTATGGATATTTTGGCACGTTTTCGTCGTCACCAAGGATACGACGTTTTGTATCCAATTGGATTTGATTCGTTGGGAATCGCTGCTGAACATTATGCAACAAAGATTGGAAAACACCCTGCTGATGTGGTGAAAGACTTAAAACAATCGTATGCAGATGTGATGAGACGTGCCGGTTGGTCTGTTGCGCCAGAATCACATATTGCTACGTCTGATCCTGAATATATAAAATGGACACAATGGATATTCTTACAGTTTTTCAAGGCTGGATTAGCTTATAAATCTGAATTGCCAATGAATTGGTGTCCAAGTTGCAGAACAGCATATACAAATGAAGAACTGGAAGATAATAAATGTCCACGTTGTCATGGTGTTATTGAAAAGAAATTAAAATTACAATGGAATTTGGCTTTGTCAAAGTATGCTGATAAATTGCTGGACGGTTTAAAAGATGTAGATTTTGAAGATCGTATCAAAAAAGATGAAATCAATTTAATCGGAAAATCGCATGGTGCAGATGTTGATTTCAAAGTCGGCGATGATATTATGACAATTTATACAACACGTGTTGATACTATATTTGGTGTGACATTTTGTGTGATTGCTCCGGAACATAAATTGTTGCGTAAATGGTTAGATACGGGTCGCATAACGAACAAAGACGAAGTTGAGAAATATATTAAAGAATCTGCGGCTAAAACCGAGATTGAAAGAACCGATGTCACAAAAGAAAAGACGGGTGTTGAATTAAAAGGTATCAAAGCTATCAATCCATTTACTAATACAGAAATTCCCGTATTTACGTCTGATTATGTGTTGGTTGATTATGCATATGGAACAATTATGGCTGTGCCTGCACACGATAGTCGTGACTGGGATTTTGCAAAGAAATTTGGTTTAAAGATAATTCCTGTGTTGGCTGGTGGTGAACCAGATAAAGTATGGGAAGGCGATGGAGAACATATCAATTCTGATTTCTTAAACGGTATGGGTAAACAGGAAGCAATAGACGCCGCTATTAAATATGGTTCTGAACATGGCTTTGCTCGGGGTACAGTAAAATATAAATTAAAAGATTGGGGATTTTCACGTCAGATGTATTGGGGTGAACCTATTCCGCTTGTTCATTGTGAAAAATGTGGATGGCAACCTGTACCAGAATCCGAACTGCCGCTGCTGCAACCATATATGACGGATTATCGTCCAACTGACGAAGGTGAAAGTCCTTTGGCGCGTGCAACAGATTGGGTGAATACAACCTGCCCTGTGTGTGGTGGACCTGCTAAACGTGAAACAGATACTATGCCACAATGGGCTGGTTCAAACTGGTATTATTTAAGATATTTGGACCCAAAAAATGATAAAGAGTTTTGTTCAAGAAAACAGATGGAAAATTGGATGCCGGTCACACATTATGATGGTGGACATGAACATAATACACGTCATTTAATTTATTCGCGTTTTTGTCATCATGTTTTGTATGATTTAGGTTTGGTAAATACACCAGAACCATATGCAAAACGAACAGCAAACGGTTTGATATTGGGCAGTGATGGTTATAAAATGTCTAAATCACGCAATAATGGATTTATGACCACGGAATTATTGGATAGAGTTGGTGCAGATGCTGGTCGTGTGACGATTGTATCTTTGGGACCATGGAGAAATAATGCTGTTTGGACAGAAGGTACGCTGGCTGGTGTTCAAAGATTCTTGAAACGTGTTGAGGCATTTTCTGATAATTTAACAGATGATGAATTAACACCAGAACAAGACAGATTGGTTAATCAGTTAATTGCAGATGTGACTGAGCGTATTGATAATTTAGGGTTCAATACTTCGATTTCTGCGATGATGGAATTTATAAATGAATTTCCTGGCGGTAAAATGCCACGCAAAGCATACGAGGTGCTGATTCAATTGTTGAACCCGTTTGCACCGCATTTAACAGAAGAAATGTGGGAAAAATTGGGTCACAAAGATATTTTGGTATTTGAACCATGGCCAACATACGATGAATCTAAATTGGTTAAATCAGATATGACGATAGTTGTTTCTGTAAACGGTAAACGCGCAAATGATTTTGTCGTTCCTGTTGATATATCTGAATCTGATTTGGTTGAATCTGCCAAGAAAGCAGCAGAACGTCAATTAACGGGCGCAACAATTATAAAAACAATCGTTGTGCCGAAGAAATTGGTCAATTTTGTTGTGAAAAAATAATCATAATTACAAAAAATGCCCTATTTTTGGGCGGTTTTTTGTGAACTATAAAAAATATAACATAAAACTTGACATTTTTAAGTTTTTGGCTATATTATGTGTCAGAAATAACAAAGGGGTTATAAATGGCAACACAAATTGTGGATAAAAATGAATTGGAACATCTGTTTAAACTGATTGTTAATTCTGTTACGGCAGAATGGACAGCAAAGAAAATAAATGAAGAAAATTTGAATTGTAAAGATATTGCTAATAAATCTGAAACATTGCGTGTGACGGGTCGTTTTTCTGCTGCTGCGCATGATAGAATAGAAACATTGTTTGGCGCTATTGATAATATGTCTGAATTATGGCATGCTGGTGACAAAAATTATAGCCATGATATGTTAGATTTAATCAAATCTGTGGATGATGCCGAACAAGAACGTAAATTGCTGCATGCTGTGTGGGGATATTTACCAAGTGGAACTTATGCGCTTGCTTTAAGGGAATTGTTTTTTAATAAACTTGCAACTTTGAATGATATGGCTTTGAGTTTTGAATTTTGTATTGATGTGGATAGAAAAATGGCTAAACATTTTATGGACACTGTCGAAACAGAAATTAAAAAAGGGAATTTTGAAGCAAACTCATTTTATATTTCTGAAGGAATGTTCAGACTGGCTTGTTATAATATACGTCTTAGCCAAGATGACAATAAATATCTTCAAGAATGCTCTATGCAATTGTGTGATAAATATTTCCCGGAAGCAAAAAGAAGATTATTAATGTTATCAAAAGCAAGAGTTGTTCCAACACCAAAAGTTGCGGCACAACAAAGATAAACACAAAGTAATATAAATACCCCACAGAATTGTGGGGTGTTTATTTATGATATTTTTTGTATTCTGCGAATACGTTTTTCACAATTATCAAAGGGGCTTTCCAAAAATGCCTGGGCACATAAGAATGCCACTTCGATATCTATATCATCAGCTGCCAATGTTAAAACATTTATGTCATCATGAAAACGGTCATCTCGTGCTTGTTCTGGCCTTTCACAGCGAGAGGCACGAATATGTTTGTATCTGTTTGCTGCGATTTCCATGCCCGCGCCGGTGCCACAAATTAAAATTCCACGAGATTCTGGATTTTCTAGCATTTTGTCAGCTAATTTTGCTGCAACGTCTGGAAAATCTACTGGTGCTTCCAAATTATCTGTTCCTAAATTTACAACAGTATATCCATCGGCTAGTAGCATTTCATAAAGGTATAATTTCAAACCTACTCCACGATGATCTGCAGCCAAATAAACGGTTATATCTTGTTTATTCATTTTGTTTCGTCCTTTCGTTTTGATAATTTACATTCCAGACCAGTATTACACGTTATATTCAAAGTTTTATAAGACAATGTTCCGGTCATTTCTGCATTGGCAAATACATTAGCTATATTTACAGTTGCATTACCATCAAGGGTTCCGTGCAAGAACAAAGCTTGTGCTTTGATATTACCATGAACCGCACCACCGCGGCCAATCACTATTGTATCAGCAGAAATATTCCCTTTTACAATACCATGAATTTGGACGTTGTGATCTGTGTTCATATCACCAATCAAATTGCATCCCGCACCAATTATTGTGGGGGATTTTTTTTCATCTGCGTTTGTAAATGCTAACATTGTTCCTTCCTTATTCTTTTACAAAGTTAATTGGATTAAATGGCGTTCCTTTATATCTAATTTCGTAATGTAAATGTGGGCCTGTAGAGCGTCCAGAAGAGCCCCCAAGTCCAACGACTGTTCCTGGTCTAACACCGTCTCCGCGTGAAACCATAACTTTAGATAAATGTGCATAAAGTGTTGTGAAACCCAAACCATGGTCTATTTCAACAGTCGTTCCATATCCGTATCTTTCGCCGGCTGATATAACCCGTCCAGGTGCAACGGCATATAATTCAGTTCCTATTTTACCAGCAAAATCAATACCTTTATGATGTTTGGAAGCACCAGTAAAAGGATCTGCACGTTTGCCATATGGCGAAGTGACGATTCGTTTTGCTACTGGGGTACCTAATGGCAATATTTGTGTTAATCTATTCAGTCCGTGCCATAGTTCAATGTCCTGAGCAATTTTTTTATATTTTATATTTGAATTTTTCTTTATATCAATTGGTTTATATGTCCCACCAATAAGTGGACTTGAATAATCATTTGCTTTTTCAATCAATTTACTTTCATTTAACCCTAATTGAGTTATATTAGAATTTATACGTTTTAATTGATTGCGTAATTCTTGTATATTGTCGGATGTCAATTTTGATACAACATCAATAATTTGTTGATCTGCGTCCGCTATTTCACGAAAAGATTCTGTAATTTGTTGATTTTTTTGCTTAATAGAATTGTTTTCGTTGCGAACAAGCTCAAATTCTGCAGCCATTTCAGACAGTTT
>CAMZAC010000039.1 GCA_947304085.1 uncultured Alphaproteobacteria bacterium | reverse complement strand
TATTAGATGTATTGAATAATCCGCATGCGAACGCTAGCGACATAATGATTGTTGCGACAAAAATTGCATCATCGCCTGCTTTGTATGGTATTTTATTGGATGCAATTGCGAATCTGGGGCTAGCAGATTTGTACCCAATGGCAACACATGTTATCTCTGATATAAACAAATTAAATTTAAAAGCAGACATTGCTATATTCAAGGTTATTATGGAAGTCAAAAAATGTTTATAGATACACATTGTCATTTAACCGATGAATATGATGGTGGTGTTGACGCGATTGTAAAACGTGCAACAAAAGCTGGTGTGGGCGCTTTGGTTTGCGCTACTGCAAATCCTGATGATATTATTGGTGCATTACAAATTGCTGCCTTGTATGATAATATTTTTGTGACAACGGGTATTCATCCTGAATACACAAACGCAAATCCATATGAAATTTTAACTGATGCGATAATAAATAACCCACACGTTATTGGAATTGGCGAAATTGGTTTAGATTATCATTATGGAAAACAAACTCGTGATACACAAATAAAGTTGTTTGAATCACAGCTGGAAATCGCACAAAAACACAATATGCCTGTCGCAGTTCATACACGTGATGCTGAAGATGATACTGTGGCAATTTTAACAGATAAATATCGCGGTGTAATGCATTGTTTTACATCAAGTTGGGACATGGCACGAAAAATGTTAGACCGCGGTTTTTATTTTTCTGCCAGTGGCATTATTACTTTTAAAAATGCAGAATCTATCCGCGAAACATTTGTAAAAATACCAAACGACCGCATTGTAATTGAAACAGATTCACCTTATTGTGCACCTGTCCCGTATCGTGGAAACAAATGCGAACCTGCTATGATTATAGAAACAGCAAAAGTTTTAGCAAACATTAAAAATTTGCAATTGTCTGAATTGGAAACTATACTATTACAGAACGTAAAGGCTCTATATCCAAAATGCAACGGCAAATTATAAAATTTGGTCAAGTTTCTGAAAATCGCAAAGCGCGGTTTAATTATTCAATAGAAGATACTATTGAAGCCGGCATTTCATTGACTGGCGCAGAAATAAAATCTGTACGTTATGGATTAGTGACTATCGTTGACGGATTTGTTCAAAAACGTAGTGATGATTTGTTTTTGGCAGGTATCGAAATTCAAAAATTACCAACTGCTAACCGTGCATTTAATTTTGATGAACGTCGCCCACGCCAATTGTTGCTGCATCGCAATCAAATAAATCGTTTGATTGGTAAATTGCAAGAGAAAGGCGCAACTATATTCCCCTTAAAACTGTATTTTAATAATCGTGGCAAATTAAAGGTTTTGTTGGGAATCGGTCACGGTAAAAAAATGGCTGACAAGCGCGAAACCATCAAAATGCGCGAATGGGAACGAACAAAAGCAAGAATTATAAAAGGTTAAAAAAACGTCTTTTGTAAAAACAAAAGACGTTTTTGTTCTTATAAACCATATTTATTGATGGTGTGCCATTTTTGCACCATGCATATGATTGAACATACCTGGTTTTTTATTGTGCTTTTTCATAAAATCAGGTTTTTGTGCTTTATATTCTTCTATGGAAACACAACCATCCCCATTAACGTCCGCTTGCAACATTTTTTGCTGCATTTTTTCACATTTTATATGTTGCATATCCAAGCAACCGTTTGTGAACACAGGATGAAATCCGTGTGCTGGTCCAAATTTAATACCAGGTTTAAAACACATAACTTTACCGCAAGCATATCCCAAGATAAACACAATTATCAAAATCATTACGTGTTTCAAGCGATGAGTTGCACTATGGCTATGACATCCACATGGACAATCTTTTCCACATGTGTGTTCCATAACCGGCACAGGTTTAGCCGTTGTCTTTTTAACGATTTTTTTTGTTTGTTTTGCCATTTGTCCTTCCTTTTGTTTTGTACACATTTAAATTCTACCAGCTATTAACCAAATGTAAAGCGGATTTTTTCCATAAAAAAACACCCACCAACAAGTGAGTGTTTTTTAACCTTTAAACAAACAGGGTTTAGTTCAAAGCATCTTTCAAAGCTTTACCAGCACGGAATTTTGGCTGAGTAGAAGCAGCGATTTTAATTGGTGCACCTGTTTGAGGATTGCGACCAGTTGTTGCTTTGCGTTTAGCTGTTGTGAATGTTCCAAAGCCAACCAAGCGAACTTCGCCTTTTTTCTTCAATACTTTTGTGACTGTGTTGATGAATGCATCCAAACAACCAGCTGCAGTTGCTTTTGTAACTTCAACTTCATTTGCAATTGCTTCAATCAATTCTTGTTTGTTCATATGTTTCTCCTTTCATAATAGAGTTAAGGTTGTCCGGCAGTTTATCCAGCAATGTCTTTGAAAATTATATATTTCTATATGTTTCCAAGGGCATTGCCCGAGCTGCTTAATCGAATCGTAGAGAAAACAGGGCTTTAAGTCAAGTCAATTATTTACAAAGCACAAAAAACTTGATTTCTTGACAAAGAACAATTTTATACAACGCTATTTTTGAGGAACACGCAGCTTCAATGCACGGGCATCTTTGGCCGTCTGTTCACATAAAACCCATACTGTTTCGTGTCCACCACCCTTTCTGGTAATTTTGGTTCTGAAATGGTTTGGAGTCATCATTAATACATAGCAAATAACAACTGCCCAAAAAACAACTTTTGTTATTCCCCACGGTGTTTTGTACGGAGCTACATCAAACTTATCCTTTAATAAATTTTGATACAGTGCCCAGCCCCAACCAAATACCAATACAATAATTATAAATGCAATACCAAAATAAATAAAACTTTTGCCAATCGAGAACATTTGTGCAATAGATTCCCATGTTTTATTGATTGCAGGACATACAAAAATATATTGAGCAACATTTTTTGTAGCATTAGCTGTCGATTCGTTAACCCCATTTAAATGAAACTTAAAAACACTGGCCAATATTATCATAGCCAAAGCATACACGGAAAAAAGCAGTCCTGGTTTTTTATTCATTTCAATTTCTAATATCAATTATTTGCATTATATCACAAAATATACCCCTTTTGCAATTTTATGATTGAATATTCACAATTATCATTTTATTATTAAGCAACTAAAAGGGTTATGATTATGACATACAATGAAATAAGAAAAGTTTTTTTAGATTATTTTAAACAACATGGACACAAAATTGTCCCATCTGCATCACTGATTCCGGAAGATCCTGATTTGTTATTTACTATCGCCGGTGTTGTTTTGTGGAAACCCGAATTACGCGGTGAGAGACCTGCCCCAGCATCACGTGTCGCAAACGTTCAAAAATGTATTCGCGCGGGTGGAAAGCATAACGATTTGGAAGACGTTGGTTTTGATAATCGCCATCATACCTTCTTTGAAATGTTGGGAAATTGGTCTTTTGGCGATTACTTTAAAGAAGAAACTATTGCTATGTCATGGGAAGTTTTGACAAAGGTTATCGGTATTGACCCAAACAGATTGGTTGTGACAACACATTACAGCGATGACGAAGCCACGGAAATTTGGAAAAAATTAACTGGTAAAGACGCTATTCGTCTTGGTGATAAAGACAATTGGTGGGCAATTGGTGATACCGGTCCATGTGGTCCATGCACAGAAATACATTACGATTTTGGACCAGATGTTCCTGGCGGTTTACCTGGAACTCCTGATGAAGATGGTGGTCGTTTTATTGAATTGTGGAATAATGTGTTTATGACTTATGACCGCGATGCTGGTGGTAATTTAACCCCATTGCCAAAGAAAAACATTGATACTGGGGCTGGTTTGGAACGTTGGGCTGCTGTTTTACAAAATAAATTTGATAATTACGACACTGATTTGTTTGTTAATTTAAAACGTGCAGTTTCCGATTTAACCGGTGTTCAAGAAACAGAAGAAAATAAACCAAGTTTCAAAATTATAACAGACCACCTGCGTTCTGTCGGTTTTGCGATCGCAGATGGTGTTATTCCAAGCAATGCAGACCGTGGTTATGTTATTCGTCGTATTTTGCGTCGCGCTATGCGTCATGGTCAAATATTGGGACATCGTGGTGCATTATTATCTGAACTGTATCCTGCATTGGTGACCGAAATGGGCGATGCATATCCTGAATTAAAAACACAACAGCAACATGTCGTTGAAATTATTCGTAATGAAGAAAACTCTTTCGCAGATATGTTGCAAAACGGTATGAAATTATTGGAATCTGAATTACCAAAGGTAAACAATGGAATCTTGCCAGGTGACGTCGCGTTCAAGCTATTTGACACTTACGGTTTTCCGCTTGATTTAACCCAGATGATTTTGCGCGATAAAAAAATAGATGTTGATATAGCTGGCTTTGAAAAATGTATGACAGAACAAAAAGAACGTTCACGTGCAGATACACGCGGAACCAAGTTGTTATGGGAATCTCAAACTGATTTGGCCGACACAAACGACATCGAAAAATACGAAACAAAAACAGATGTACCTGCAAAGGTGTTATCTATATTGCGTGGCGAAGAATTTGTAAAATCTGCAAACGCTGGTGACGAAGTTGAAATTGCCTTGAACCACACACCATTTTATGGAACTCAAGGTGGTCAGGTTGGCGATATGGGTGTATTCAAACGTGGTGACGAAATTATTATGAATATAATTGAAACGAATCGCGTTGGACATATTGTTGTTCACAAAGGAACGTTGGTTGCACCAATTTCAGTTGGCGATGAAATAATGCCTGAAATAAATCAGCAAAATCGTCAGCAAATTGCACGCGCACACACCGCAACACATTTATTACAAGCCGCTTTGCGTAAAATATTAAATGAAGACGTTGAACAACGTGGATCCAAAGTTTCACCGGATTCTGTGCGATTTGATTTTTCATTTGGTCGCGCTTTGACTGCGGAAGAAAAACAAGCTGTTGAAGATTTAGTAAACAAATGGATTCAATCTGACCTGCCAGTAGCACACGAAGAGATGGATATTGCATCTGCAAAAAAACGTGGGGCTATGGCATTGTTTGGCGAAAAATACGGTGACCGTGTCCGTGTTATTACTGCTGGCGATGTGTCCTGTGAATTATGTGGTGGCACACACGTTTATCATACAGGCGAAATTATCAAAGCACGCATCAACAAAGAAAAATCGATAAGCTCTGGTATTCGTCGCATAACTATGTCTGTGGGTGCATTGGCTGAATAACATGAAACAATTAAACGACTCGGATATAGCAAAAATGATTGGTGAAGATTTTCGACCAGATGATAACGAAACAAAAAAACAGGTCAGGAAATCTTTGCATTTATCAACACGAATTCCAAAAGCACCCTGCTCTGCACCGTCACATATAACTTTAGATTTTCATCAACACACAGAACAAGAGGCATGGGAAATGTTGGTTGATGCGATTAATTCTGGGGCACATAGTGCAACTGTTATTACTGGTGCAAGCGGAATATTAAAACAAAAATTTCCACAATGGATGACAGAAAGTATAATTGCACCAAACATAATATCTTTTGAAGCTTTAAATAATGGCAGTTTCAAAGTTCGCTTTCATCACAAAAACAAAACTATTTCTTGTTAATGCCCGCACATACACCAGTAGTCATGAACTTAACAGGATTAATAAAATTCCCATTTGCACTTTTCATAGAATAATGCAAATGCGGCCCCGTTGAACTGCCTGAATTACCAGTTGTAGCAAATAAATCACCACCCCAGACGTTATCATCTTTGTTAACAAAATAACTATTTAAATGTAAATATAGTGTATACATACCATTTGGGTGTCTAAGCTCAACAAATTTACCGTTTTTTGCGTTTTCACCAACCCTGGTCACAATACCCTGCGCAGGTGCAAAAACCCCTGTATTTTCAGCAACCACATAATCTATTCCGTTATGATCTTTATATTTTTGTTCTGTTGGATGCCAACGTAGACCAAAACCGGATCTTATTTCCACATTTCCCAATAATGGTGGCAAACAAGGTGTTTTTGCATATTGTCCATAAGCAGCAGACCATTGTCTGATTCTAAAAGATGACTGACCACTGCTGTGATAATTTTCAGTTTTTGGAACGTCGTATTGCAATGCCCACGAATCGTCATCATTGTCTTCTGCCCATTGCCATGCGTCTTGTATTGCTTTTTCCGTATACAATTCATTTTTTTTCAGATAATCGCTGAATGTATAACCTGTATAAGGACAATTTTTTACACATACACCACTTGTGTCGTATTCTGATGCGTATGAATCATAATCCGCTTGTTTGATTTCAAATTGTTTTTCAAATGATAAATCTTCAAATGTTTTTGGTGCCAAAGTTGGAACAAGTAAACTTTCAGCCAAAAGTCTTTGGCAAACAATCAAATTAATCAGTAAAAATACTGCGTATTTTCTCATAGTTTTAATAATTATATCATTTTATTGATAATAAAAAAACATAAAAGTATTTTGGGGGTTGACATGTG
>CAMZAC010000038.1 GCA_947304085.1 uncultured Alphaproteobacteria bacterium | reverse complement strand
ATAGAACGTGTGCAAAATTTGGGCTATGATGGCGCGATGATTGGACGTGGAATGCTTGGACAGCCTTGGATTTTTGGTCAGATTTGTGGTCTGTGTGACAAACCAGAAAATGTTGGCAGGGTTGTTTTACAGCATTTGGGTTTTATGGTTGAATATTATGGGGCAAAGGTTGCAATTCCTATGTTCAGAAAGCATGCCGCTTGGTATTCTGCGGGTCGCCCAAAAGCCACACAATTTCGTATTCGGGTCAACCAAATCACAGATGAAACCGAGCTACGAAAAATTATAAAAGATTTTTGGTTGATAGATTGACAAGGGGCATATTCTATCATAACATATATCTATCAAAGGATTTTATTATGGACGAAAAACAAGAAATTTTACAACCTTCCATGGAAATGACCGCTGGCGAAATGTTGCGTAATGCGCGCACAACAGGTCGTAGAAAACGTGAAATTGCTACAATTGCAAAATTGCTTTGTATTCGTGAAGAATTTTTGACTGCTTTGGAAGAAGGTAATTACCGTGTTATTCCCGAGGATGTGTATATTTTGGGTTTTGCGCGCAGTTATGCTGTGGAATTAGGACTGGATCCTGATGAAGTTATTGCGAAATTAAAACGTGAATTGGGTATTATTCCCGAAGAAACAGAATCTGAACCAGTTGCAGATTCAAATATTAATATTTATTTATATTATCCAAATGTATAGCGATAAAACTTTAGAAGAAATACTGGTTAATTGGTGTAAAACAGCTATTCGATATGTAAAAAAACACTGGATTTGGTTTGCAGCTTGTTTTGCTCTTGATATATTGGCTTTGATTTTGGTGTTAGTATTCGGTGGCGACAAAGCAAATATTGCAGAAGAGGTAAAAGCAGTTGTGGAACCAGTTGTTGCTGTTGCCGATGTAGAACCTGATTTCAGATACCCTGTGCGCGAAAAATTTGATGCAAAAAATCGCAAAGGATCACGTGTGATTTTACAAGCAGAAAAAGAATCATGGGTGCGTATAGATGATGCCAAGGGTAATTCTGTGTTTTCGCGTGTTTTGTTACCAGGCGATGTGTATTATATGCCTGCAGGGGATAATTTCAAAGCAACATTTGGAAATGTTGGTGCTATAGATGTTTGGGTTGATGGTCAACTGATAAACAAATTGGGAACCGTAAACACCAGAAAGTCTGGTATATCTATGGCCCCAAGTGCTTTGAAGGCGGCTGGTGTCGCGGAATAATTTTTTATCATCATATATTGATTTTTCTGTATTTTGGACTATTTTATAAAGGCCATGTCAGGATTTATAAAAATTCGCGGTGCACGCGAAAACAATCTTAAGAATATAGATGTTGATCTGCCAAAAAATAAATTGGTGGTGTTGACTGGTGTGTCCGGGTCTGGAAAGTCTTCTTTGGCTTTTAACACAATATATGCAGAAGGTCAGCGCAGATATGTAGAATCTTTGTCCAGTTATGCACGACAATTTCTGGATATGCAGAAAAAACCAGATGTAGATTTAATCGAAGGTTTGTCGCCCGCGATTTCTATTGAACAAAAAACGACATCTAAAAATCCGCGTTCTACGGTTGGAACTTTGACCGAAATTTATGATTATTTGCGTTTGTTGTGGGCGCGTGTTGGTGTTCCATATTCACCTGTGACAGGCTTACCAATTAAATCACAAACTATTGCAGAAATGGTAGATTGGACGCTGAAAATACCACATGGGGTAAAGTTCTATATTATGGCACCAATGGTTCGTGAAAGAAAAGGTGAATATAAAAAAGAAATTGCGTTTCTGATAAAACAGGGCTATCAACGTGCGATTGTTGATGATGTGTTATACGATTTATCATCTGTGCCGGTATTAGATAAAAATAAAAAACATAACATTTTTGTCATAGTTGATCGTGTTGCAATGCCTGATAATACTTTATCTGGTGATGAAGCAGAAGAATTTCGTTCCAGATTGTATTCGTCATTTGAGGCATCTTTGCGATTGGTTCCTGGTGCTGTTATCGTTCGCAGATTGGACACAAATGAAGATTCTTTGTATTCACAAGAATATGCATGTCCGGTCAGTGGTTTTACTGTTCCAAAAATTGAACCCAGGTTATTTTCTTTTAATGCGCCACTTGGTGCGTGCAGTGCTTGTGATGGTCTGGGTGTGCAATTAAATATTTCGCCTGATTTAATAGTCCCAGATCCAACAAAATCTATATTAGGTGGTGCGATTGCACCTTGGTCGCGTGGTGGTATGTTAAGTCAGTATGAAAACGTCATAGATGCTTTACATAAAAAATATAAGATTCCATTATCTAAGCCTTGGCATACATTGTCTGATAAAGAAAAAAATATTGTTTTATATGGAACTGGTGATGAAGCCGTAAAAATAAATTGGAATGGTTTTGTTTATGAAAAACCTTTTGAGGGAGTTATTCCTAATTTAGAACGCAGATTACGTGAATCAGAATCGGATTCAATGCGAACAGAATTATCTAAGTATCAATCTGAAAAAACATGTCCAGTGTGTCATGGTAAGCGTTTAAATATTCAGGCATTGTGCATAAAAATAAACAACTGTGATATTATGGATGTTTGTGATATGTCTGTAGATGAATCATTAGTGTGGTTTCAAGATTTACCAAATCATTTAACCCAAAAAGAAAATGAAATCGCCACTATGATTTTGCGTGAAATAACATCACGTTTGTATTTTTTGAAAAATGTTGGTCTGGGTTATTTGACTATGTCACGTATGGCTGGAACCTTATCAGGTGGTGAAGCACAGCGTATAAGATTAGCATCACAAATTGGAAGTGGTTTGTCTGGTGTTTTATATGTGCTGGACGAACCGTCTATTGGTTTACATCAAAGCGATAACGATAAATTGATAGACACGCTTAAAGTGTTGCGCGATAAAGACAACTCTGTGTTGGTTGTAGAACATGATGAAGATATGATGCGTCAGGCCGATTATTTGGTTGATATTGGGCGTGGTGCCGGTATCAATGGTGGTAATGTTGTCGCGGCAGGGACACCGGCGCAGGTTATTAAAAATCCAAATTCTTTGACTGGTCAATATTTGTCTGGAAAACGCAAAATAGATGTTCCAAAAGAACGCAGGGCTGGCAATGGCAAATTCATAAGAATTGAAGGTGCGCGTGAAAATAATCTGAAAAATGTGACGGTAGATTTTCCGTTGGGTAAATTTATTGCTTTGACTGGTGTATCTGGGTCTGGAAAATCAACTTTGTTGTTAAGCACTTTGTATCCTGCAATTATGCGTGCATTATATAATTCTAAACTTGAAGCAGGGGCGCACGATATTATTCGTGGTTTGGAAAATGTAGACAAAGTTGTTGATATTGATCAATCACCAATCGGACGCAGTCCGCGCAGCAATCCTGCAACCTATGTTGGGGTGTTTAATAATATTCGTGATTTTTTTGCGAATTTGCCAGAATCAAAAACTCGTGGATATGATGCTGGGCGCTTTTCGTTTAATGTCAAAGGTGGTCGTTGCGAAGCATGTCAGGGTGACGGTCAAATTAAAATAGAAATGAATTTCTTGGCTGATATTTATGTTGAATGCGATAAATGTCATGGTCAGCGTTATAATGATGAAACATTGGCAGTGAAATACAAAGGAAAATCTATTGCTGATGTATTAAATATGACGGTCGAAGAAGCATACAGATTTTTTATAAATGTTCCCCAGATTGCGC
Source organism: uncultured Alphaproteobacteria bacterium (assembly GCA_947304085.1). Taxonomy (GTDB): domain Bacteria; phylum Pseudomonadota; class Alphaproteobacteria; order Rs-D84; family Rs-D84; genus Enterousia. The sequence continues at coordinate 2,848 of CAMZAC010000038.1, read as the reverse complement.
GCAGATTGGAATTATTAAAACGTGTTGGATTGGACTACATCAAATTGGGACAAAGTTCGCTTGATTTATCAGGTGGTGAAGCACAACGTATAAAATTGTCCAAAGAATTGGCGGCACGTAGTACTGGTCAAACTATATATATACTTGATGAACCAACCACAGGTTTGCATTTCGAAGATATAAAATCTTTGTTATCTGTTTTGCATGAGCTGGTTGATGCTGGTAATACAGTAATTGTAATTGAACATAATTTGGAAGTTATTAAAACAGCGGATTGGGTTGTTGATTTGGGCCCAACAGGTGGTGCGGGTGGTGGTCAAATTGTCGCGGTTGGAACCCCAGAAGATGTTGCACAAAACCCGAATTCTTTGACTGGACAATATCTGAAAAAGTATCTGGACAAACCAAAGAAAAATAAGTAGTATGTTTTGAGTAAATAAACGATTAAAGCAAAGGAGTAAAAAATGACTATGAGTGCAGAATTTAATGTAAACAAACAAATAGTTTTAAAGGCGATTAACAAAAATAAAAGTAATTGGGCATATTGGACAAAAGTGTTTAACAATAGACATGGCAATGAAGGCGATAAAATTGCCGAACAAATTATGAATTTAAAGAAAAACGGCGATGATAAAAAAAAGATATGTCTTGCTTTGGCAGATCGTTATTCTTTACGTAAAGCCGTAGAATGCATTTCAATTGATGAAGAAGCTGCGTTATATAAATCATTACGCATTGTCGAAATGTATTATACTGGTAAAATAATGAACGATAAATCTTATGGTGACTAAGGGGAACGCATATGTTTGGATTTGGAAAAAAGAAAGAAAAGCCACAAAGCGATATTAACGATTTGGAACAAGAAGCGGCTAAAATGCCGTCTGGCATGAAAGAAACAGCACAACGTATGATGGCTGGTCAATTTGACATGAAGGATATGTTGGCTCAGTTGAAACAAATAAAAAAGATGAGCAGTTTCAGTGGCCTTTTGAAAATGGTCCCTGGGATGAAAGATGCTGTTAATGCAATGAAGGAAAAAATTGCAGACGGTAGTGTTGATGCACAAATCAAGATATTAGAAGCAATGACAGCAGTAGAACGTGCAGACCCAGAAAAAATATTTGCAAATGCCAAAGCGCGTATTGCAGAAACAGCAGGTTGCACAGTTCGTGAAGTAGAACACATAATCAAGCAATATACCAAAATGAAACAGCAGATGGCTATGATTCAAAAAATGGGTGGTATGGAAGCGGTTATGGAAAAACTGAAAAACGGCGGTCAAGCATAGTTTATTGATATGAAAATCCTGAACAAAAAGATTGCTACGCATAAATCGTCTGTGGCATGGTTGCAACGTCAGGTTTCAGACCCGTACGTTGCTAAGGCACAGAAGGAGGGGTATCGTGCGCGTGCTGCTTTTAAAATTATCGAAATGGATGAAAAATATCATTTCTTTCGTAATGGTCAGGTTGTTGTTGATTTAGGTGCGGCACCAGGTTCTTGGTCGCAATATGTCGCACGCAAATACCCAAATTCCAAAGTCTTTGCTATGGATTTGTTGGAAATCAAACCAATCAATAATGTAGAATTTTATCAGGGTGATTTTACAACTGATGAAGCGTTGCTTTGGTTGGAAGACAAATTAAATTTATCGCACGAAGAAGCGGGCCAAGGTACAGCAGACGTGGTTATGTCTGATATGGCGCCAAATACAGTTGGACACAAAAAAACAGACCATATTCGTCAAATGGTTTTGTTGGAATATGCGCTGGATTTCGCAATTCGCGCATTGAAAAAGGGGGGGACGTTTATAGCTAAATCTTTTACGGGGGGGACGACGAACGATTTGTTAAAACAAATCAAAGAACATTTTGAAACAGTTCATCATATTAAACCACCAGCCTCACGTAAAGATTCTGTGGAAATGTTTATCGTTGCCATGGGGTTCAGAGGATAGTTGTTTATTGTGCCAAAGGGCAATGGTTATGAAAATAGTTATGAAATTCGGCGGAACCTCGGTCGCTGATATTGATAAAATAAAAAATGTTGCGAATATTATTGCCACACAGCGTCAAACAGCACAGGTTGCAGTGGTTGTTTCTGCGATGGGAAAAACAACAAATGCGTTGACAGCGTTGGCTCATCAAATTACAGATAAACCAAATTTGCGTGAATTGGACGCTTTGCTTTCTACGGGCGAGTGCATTTCGGTTGCTTTGTTGGCAATGGCATTAAACGCGATTGGTTGTCCAGCGCGCAGTTATAATGCGTGGCAAATGGGGATTTGGACTGATAACAACTTTGGTGATGCAAAAATCAAATATATTACTGCGCCAATTTGGCAAGATTGGTCAGACGGAATTATCCCCATTATTACTGGTTTTCAGGGCATAACATACAACAAAGATATTACAACATTGGGGCGTGAGGGTTCAGATACTTCTGCGGTTGCGATTGCTGCGGCAATTGGTGCAGATTTTTGTGATATTTATACGGATGTCAGCGGTGTTTATGATGCAGACCCAAATGTTATTAAAGATGCCAAGAAATTAGATTTTGTATCGTATGATGATATGCTGAAAATGGCAAACAATGGCGCAAAAGTATTGCATCCACGCAGTGTTATGACTGCACAAAAACATAATATCCCGGTTCGTGTTCGTGGAACATTTACCCAAAACGACATTGGAACCTTGGTTGCAAATTCAAAACAAAGATAAATTTGACAATCATTTTATTTAGTCTATAATCTTCGATAGGATAAAAAAAGGATTATAAAAATGACAGAACAGAAAAACAATCATTTGCCGCTTAGTTTTGAACCATTATTTTTAGGTAAAGGTAAGGG
>CAMZAC010000037.1 GCA_947304085.1 uncultured Alphaproteobacteria bacterium | reverse complement strand
CTTCACCATCTTGATAATAACGAACATCTGTTTTGTAATAATCATAACCAGTACAAGCAGCCAACAAACCCAAACTTAATACAGCCAAAGATATTTTTTTCATTTGTTTTTCCTTTATTATTTCTCTCACAAATCCCGATTCGTTGGTATAATTGTTGCACAAACATACCTATTGTCAAGGATTTATATAAAAAAGCACAAAATATCATATTTTTGTGATATAATAAAACCAACAATTCAAAGGAATAACCCGTATGCACTATTCTGATTTTGGTCTGATTAATACAAAAAAACTACTAACCCACGCATTAAAAGAAGGATATGCTGTTCCTGCGTTTAATTTTTATAACATGGAAACATTAAAAGCGATTTTAAAAGCGGCAGAATTAACTAACAGTCCCATAATTTTAGCTGTATCCGAATCAGCATTGGAATATATGGGGGATGATATCCTGATGGGGATGATTTGTGGCGCAAAATACAAAAAAAATCAGATAGCACTTCATTTAGACCATGGACACAGTTTTGAAACATGTAAACACGCAATCGACCTTGGTTTTTCATCTGTTATGTTTGATGGTAGCCACTTGCCATTAAACGAAAACATTAAAATATCAAAAAAAGTCGCCGACTATGCACATAAATATAATGTCTCTGTTGAAACAGAATTGGGGGTCTTGGCAGGCATAGAAGACGAAAAAACTTTTTCAAACAAAAATTCGTATACAAATCCAGACATCGTTGCAAATTTTGTAAAACAAACAAAAACTGATTCTTTAGCTGTGGCAATCGGGACATCTCATGGTTTATACAAACGCAAATCAAACAGTGAAAAATTGCGCTTCGATATCTTGCAACAAATTGCTGCCAAGATACCAACAACACCGTTGGTCTTGCACGGTGCATCCAGTATTCCAAACAAATACATAACAGATATAAATAAATTTAACGGAAAAATAAAAAAAGCATGCGGCATCAACACCGCCCAATTAAAAAAAGCCGTTACTATGCACATCACAAAAATAAATGTGGACAGTGATTTACGATTGGCTTTTACATCTGGGATACGCGAAAAGTTATTTAAAAACAAAGACATTATAAACCCACGTCAATACTTGGATTTTGCTATGAATAAAACAACAAAACAATGTATTGATGAAATACAAAACATTATGGGCTCAAGTAATAAGATATAAAAACACCGCCCAAACGGGCGGCAAAAATTTTTTTTCAAATAAATTAGAACATGCATATGTACTGTTGTAATTTATTTTGCTCTTTCTACATATTCAAGTGTTTCGGTATTAACAACTATTTTTTCTCCTTGTTCAATAAACACAGGAACCTGAACACGAACACCGTTATCTAAAATCGCAGGTTTTCCGCCACTACCAGTCACAGTTTGACCTTTTAATGCAATCTCTGTTTCTTCAACAGTTGCAACAACTGTCTTTGGCAAAGTGATAGAAACTGGCTGACCTTCAACAAAATTAGCTTTTACAACCATTTCTGGTGCCAAGAACTTCATCTGTTCACCCAGACTTTCATTTGGCATTGTAAATTGTTCATAATCAGATAAATTCATAAAGAACGCATCTGTTCCATCCGAATACAAATACTGACAATCCAAATCTTCAACCATCAATTTTTCAACTTTATCTTCTGCGCGCCAACGATCACCACCTTTGTTTCCAGAATCAATATCACGCAAATCAGCCTGAACAAAAGCGCCACCTTTACCAGGTTTTACTTTAGTAATCGAAGTCACAGAATAACGTTTACCGTTATGGGAAATAACCCAACCCACACGCATATCATTTGCAATATAAGATGCCATTGTTTTTACCTTTTGTCTTAATGTTCAACATAAACGTACTATAGAATATAGCACCAAAAAAAACATTTTCAACAAATCATAATAAAAAAACCGTCAAAACGACGGTTTTTATATTTAAACCCCAAAATCACATCCGCATTGGCATCAAAACAAACAATGCATCTGTGTTTTTATCTGTAGATTTAATTATTGTTGGTGACAAAGATTCCTGCATTTCCATTTGGAACTTTTCACCTTCGACCTGACCTGCTACATCTAACAAGAATTTCACATTAAAATTAATAGTAAATGTCGCGTCATCATTATATTCAACATCTAATTCTTGTGTTGCTGTTCCCGCATCTGGACTGGAAGCATTTATAACCAGTTTATTCATAGAAAACGCTAACTGAACAGACTTTGTTTTGTCAACACTGGCCACAGAAACCAAATCAACTGCATTTATAAACTGTTTTCTATCTAAAACAGCAATTTTATCATTACCCTTTGGAATAACGACCCGATAATTTGGATACTGCGCATCAACCAATTTACTGGTCAATATTGCAGAACCAATTGTAAACCGAGCCTTGGTATCAGACAATTCAATCACCACATCATCAACTGTCGCGTCTTCCAACAATTTGGATAATTCACCAATAACACGTCTTGGCAAAATAACAGATGGCATACCATTGCTACTGGCTGGCGCTTTCATCGCACACAATGCCATACGCTGTGCATCTGTAGCAACAGCAGTCAACTTGCCCGTATCTTCGGATATATGGAAATAAATTCCGCCAAGATGATAACGAACATCGTCTGTTGGAATCGCAAATTTAGTTTGGTTTATCAAGTGCGCTAAATCGCCCGTCGTCATTTGAAATTTGGTGCTGAGATTTCCACCTGCCATTGCAGGAAAATTTTCTGCTGGTAAAGTCGGCAAATGGAACACGGCACGACCACTGGACACAACCAATTGATCACCGGATTGCTTAAAACTGATTTCTGCATCGTCAGGCAATTTACGGACAATATCATATAACATCTGAACAGGCACAGTAGTTTTGCCAGACAAAGTTATATCTGCCGCCACATGCTCTACCAATTCTAAATCTACATTTGTTGCAGACAAAACCAAATCGTCTGAAACTTCTATTTTTACATTCATCAAAATCGGCAGAGTTGCACGTTTTTCAACAATAGACTGCATATGTCCTAACGCACGAATTAAAACCTGACGAAACACTGAAAATTCCATGATACTTCTCCTGTTCTTTTTTTTACTTTTCTTATTATTTAATGGCAGTTTACCAAAAAACACCGATTCGGTGCAAGAGCAAATAACATTTATTTAACCCTAGTGAAAAAAACTATTACAATTGACAAAAGAGTGGCATTAGGCTATGTTAAACATTGTAATAATTAAACAAAAACAAAACTTGGCAAGGGGTAAAAAATGAAAATTAAAGAAAACATTACAGAAAAACTAACAAAAATTGCTGCTGGGGCCACAATAATAACCTATTTCGCAATCGGCACAGGATGTGACGATGCACAACAAATTCGTAAAATATCAACAGAAGATGTCACTAATAACGATAACGAGAACACAAAAAACGACGATAAAGATACAGCATTTGATACAAATGATAACGACTTTGTTGAAAACAATGGAGAAGATAACAAAGACGATACCACCAACATAAACGATGAAAATTATGTTAACCCTTCTGATAATGAAGGCAAACCAACTGAAAACAATGATTCAGAAGAACCAACCGACGTATTCTTGAATTCATATTACGTTGATTTTGATATGCCCGAAGATATAGTTGCAACAAAAGATGAAATGCAAACCGGGAACGGATTTGATAAAATAATTGAAACACAACAAAAAAATCACGAACTGTGCCCTTATAGTTATAACAGCAACAGCTATACTGACAGTGACGAAAACATCCGTGTTGTTGATTACTGTGTTGCACAACCTGTTGATTTTGAATCAGAGCCAATTATTTGGTTAGAAAATGTTGTGCCTACCGTATTTAACAAAGCTGGCTTATCACCAGATACCCCACACAGGATTGTATATATGCAAGCAAACTACTCTAATAATGAGGGTTCAAAAATCATATATACCGTTGATATCAAAATAAAAAATATGGTGTTTGAAATAAGTTTTGAATCAAATTACTGTTTGAAACAGGCGACTTCAGATAATTTAGCCACTATAAATCCTGCACCACAAGCTGAATGTAGCGCAACACCCACATTAAAAAAAGCAATTACATCAACACAACATAAAACAAGAGACGCAGACACAAACCAACAAAGAAACGAAACATTGTGTGCAACGATGCCTAACCACAAATATGACAAAGAAAAAAACACATGCTATACAAGCATCTCTGATTTTATTCTGTTAGAAAACGTCACTCATACACTGCTTAACCGCGAAGGGTTTTCTTGGACAGATGTCCCTTACACGGTTATCAGCATGAATAAAAAGGGTTCTACAGCACATATTGATATGCTGGTAAACAACATGAACGTTCAAGTTGAACTTATGAACACAAAAAGTTGCATAGATACGACAATGTGTGAAAAACAAGGTAGCAGCTGTATACCAACAATCAGACCAGAACCAAATGCTTATACAAATTGTGAGTATCGCTACGAAACTAAAAACATAAAATCAAAACAAAATTCTGGATATAAAATAGCGCCTAAATTTAACAAACCAAATTTTGTTGTTCCACGGAAACATTATGTTAAAAACATTCGTAATTTTGGTCATAATGGTCGTTAGATAAATAAAAAAACACTCAATTGGGTGTTTTTTTATGATACAATCAACTTGAAGAACATGCAACATTTTAATTGACAAACAAACAATATTGTGTAACACTCCAATTATAAGAACAAAAAGATTTAATAAATCAAACTAGCGAGGAGTAAAAAAATGAGAGTTAAGGAAAACATCACAGAAAAATTAACAAAATTTGCTTTTGGGGCCGTGCTGATGACCAGTCTCGCGATGGGTACAGGTTGCAATGGCGCACAACAAATAAACAAAACGCCAACCGAAGATAAAGCTGATGACAGCAATGAAAATGCTGATCACCAAAATGATAGAGATAGTGTTGTTGACGTTAATGATGATGACGATAACAGCAATACACCAATTGAAGACAATGATAACGACAATCTAAACGACCATAATGACGACAACAAACCAATTGACAATGATAAAGATGATATTATTGGTACAAATGACGATGATTCTGTCAGTATAACCGATGAAGACAATCCTGTTGAAAATAACGATTCTGACGAAATTCCGAATCAATCTCCTGAACATTATTATGGTGGTTGTGTATTCACAGCAGAAGATATGGTTGCAACAAAAGAAGAAATAGCAACCGATCTTGATACCGTAATAAAAAAGACAAACGCAATTCGTGAAAAGAACAAAGAAATTTGTCTTGGTAGATATACTATGAAAAATAAATCTGATCCCGAAGGTAATTCTTACATTGTTGATGAATGCGAGGTAAACAACGTATATCTTGGTTTAGAAGAACCGATTTGGTATGAAAATGTCATTCCTACTGTATTTAATGCTATGGGACTGGAACCAAACACACCACACAGAATTCTAAACATATCAAAGGGAAAATGGTGTATGAACAAAGGCGACCCGCTTGACATATATATCAAAATTAAAAACATGAAGATTAAAGCATACGTAAGCGTCTTTGAATGTTTAGAACAAGCAGGTGGAGATATGTTAAGCTTTGAAATCACACCATCCGTGGATGGCGAATGCATTGGAACAACATCAACATCTGATCAGGTAAATATGCCAAAACAACACACAAGCAGAACACCCGGAACACAAAAAGATAAAGAATTATGCGCGACAATGCCAAATTATCAATATGACGAAGCAAACAATATATGTCATACAACTATAACCGAAGAAGTATACATGGGACATGTTGCACACACATTACTTAATGTCAAAGGAGTTTCTTGGGCTGAAACACCTTACAGGATCACATATATGAAAAAAGACATTAATACCAATGTTATTTATATGGATATGCTTGTAAACGATATGGTTGTGCATATTACATTGCAAAACCCAAAAGATCCGTGTCTTGAACACGGGGGAACATATGCTGATGTTCCACCACCGGGTTATGATAATAATTACAACGACCTTTGCACAATAGGGTTGTTAAATCCAAAACATAATATTAAAGACAAAACGGTGCCAGGCTTAAAGAAACCTTTTTACAACGTTCCACAAAAACGTTATGCTCAAAGTGTCAGATTAAAACGTCAAAAATGGCTGGCACAAAATGTCCGTTCTTTTGGTCGTGTTAAGTAAATGTAAAAACCACCCAGTCGGGTGGTTTTTATAAATAAAACATCATTGATTAAAAACAGAACTCATCAAATCATTTATCGGTGTTGCAAACCAATCTGGATCGCCACGTTTTAACGGTGCGCCTTTTTTCATCGCGGTTTTATACGGATGATCATCTGCCAACCAATTTTCTAACAAATCCCCTGCCAGCAACCCTGCAACAAAACCACCTGCAATACTTAAACCACCTGTCAAAGGTGCCAATAATAGCCCTAACCCAACAGCAGAGCCAACCTTGCCCACTAATGCACCACCACTGATTTTAAAATCAGGTTCTGCTAAATTACCAGTAATTTGCAATGCATTTACAAGATTACCAGACA
>CAMZAC010000036.1 GCA_947304085.1 uncultured Alphaproteobacteria bacterium | reverse complement strand
AAAACGGCAAATCATACTCTGCAGCAAGTTCTTTGACTTTTAAACAAAATTGTTGCGCTTTTGTTAATTTTTTCATAATAAACTCTTTGTTTTATCAGTGAATTTTATCATTTATGGTCAAACAATTCAAATTGCTTGTTGTCTGCACCAAATAAAACATATCTTGTTGATTGTGTTTTTTGTAATACATTTAGGGCTTGAAATGCGTTTTTTTTGAACTATATCTTGTGCATAGCAAAGGAGTTGTTATTATGTTTAAACCATTGCATAACTATGTCCTGCTGAGCAGAATAGAAGAAGAAAATAAGACGGCAGGCGGTATTATTATCCCAGATACAGCAAAAGAAAAACCTGTTCATGGTCGCGTTGTTGCGGTCGGTGATGGGGTGTTTGAAAATGGGCAAAAGATTCCTATGTCTGTAAAACCAGACGATGTTGTATTGTTTGCTAAATGGGCTGCATCTGCGAACGAAGTCAAAATTGATGGAAAAGATTATATTTTAATAAAAGAATCAGATATTCTTGGAATTTTATAAAAGGAATAAATTATGGCAAAAGATATTGTTTTTAATACAGATAAATTGGCATCTGGTATTGATAAATTAGCAAATGCTGTAAAAATTACCATGGGACCAAAAGGTCGGACTGTGGTTATTGAACGTCCATACGGCGCACCAATCGCAACCAAAGACGGTGTGACTGTTGCAAAAGAAGTTGCTTTGAAAGATCCTGCGGAAAATATCGGTGCAAAGATGATTCAAGAAGTTGCAAAACGTGCTGGCGACAGTGCTGGTGACGGAACAACGACAGCGACAGTATTGGCACAAAACATTTTCCGCGAAGGCAGACGCGTTATTGCAGCAGGTATGAATCCTATGGATGTTAAACGTGGTATAGATATAGCTGTAAATGCTGTGGTCGCAGATATTGAAAAACATGCGCGTCCAGTTAAAGATTCATCCGAAATTGCACAGGTTGCGACTATTTCTGCAAACAGCGACTCTGAAATTGGCCAAAAAATCGCTGATGCTATGGAAAAAGTTGGTAAAGAAGGGGTTATAACTGTTCAGGAAGCCAAAGGTTTAGATACTGAAATTGATATAGTTGAAGGTATGCAATTTGACCAAGGTTTCATGTCGCCATATTTTGTGACAAACAGTGAGAAAATGTTGGCGGAATTAGAAAACGCACAAATCTTGGTTTCTGAAAAGAAAATTACAGGATTGCAAGCGTTGTTGCCAATATTGGAACCTGTTGCACAATCTGGTCGTCCGTTGTTGATAATAGCAGATGATGTTGAAAGCGAGGCTTTGGCAACATTGGTGTTGAACCGTTTGCGCGGTGGGCTGAAAGTTTGCGCAGTCAAAGCACCTGGTTTTGGCGACAGACGTAAAGAAATGCTGAAAGATATTGCTATCGTGACAGGTGCAACAATTATTTCTGATGATATGGGTATGACTTTTGATAACATTACACCTGCTGTGTTAGGTGGCGCAAAACGCGTGGTTGTTTCAAAAGATAAAACTTTGTTGGTAAATGGTAATGGTGACAAAGAAGCTATTGCAAGTCGTGCTGATGAAATTCGTAAGACCCTGTCGACCGCAACAAGTGAATATGATAAAGAAAAATTAGCAGAACGTTTGGCTAAATTGGTTGGGGGTGTTGCTGTGATTCATGTTGGGGGTATGACAGAAGTTGAAGTCAAGGAAAAGAAAGATCGTGTTGATGATGCTTTGGCAGCAACCCGTGCAGCTGTGGAAGACGGTATTGTAGCAGGCGGTGGTGTTGCTTTGGTTCGTGCAGTTAATGCATTAACAGATGTTAAAGGCGACAATACAGATCAAAATGTTGGGGTTGATATTGTTCGTAAAGCAATTATTTCGCCGTGTATGCAGATTGCTGAAAATGCGGGCGTTTCTGGTGAAATAGTTGTTGGCAAAATTATGGAAAACAAAGACTATAATTTTGGTTATAATGCCCAAACCGGCGAATATGTTGATATGATGAAGTCTGGTATTATTGATCCTGCTAAAGTTGTAAAAACAGCAATTCAAGCCGCTGCTTCGACTGCTGGATTGTTATTAACAACTGGTGCAGTTATGAACGAAATCCCAGAAGAAAAAAACAATAATCCACAAAATAGTGGAATGCCGGGAATGATGTAAAGATATATTGATAAATGACAAGAATCAGCAGATTATGTGATAGGTCATAATCTGCTGTTCTTGCTTTTTACAGTTTTTATTGATAATATTTACTGTATTATGAAAAGAGTGTTTAAGAAAATTTGGAAAAAATTTTGGCGCCCAATTTTGCGCAGCCCTATTATTCAATGGGTATTAATGGGGCTTGTTGCGTTAATTATATGGTTCGTTTTTTGGACATCAAAGCACCGTTTTATAAATACGAAATCTTTGAAACAGTATCGTAACAGACCGGCTGTGTTTGTGTTTTTTCATGGGCGTTGCGCGATGTTATCACCTGTTATAAAGATGGCCAGAATTCGTGCTTATTGTGTTGCGTCCAGACATAAAGATGGTCGTATGATGGCGTGTTTGCAGCGATTTTTTGGGTTGCGTGCAATTTATGGCAGTACATCTGATGGATCTGTTGCTGTGTTACGTCAAGGTGTTCGCATTATGCACGAAAAAAATGTTTCTATGTGTGTTCCAGTTGATGGACCCAGTGGACCTTCGTTGCATCTGCAAGATGGCGCGTTGTTTTTTGCACGTATGACTGGGGCACCAATTGTTCCGTGTTGTTTTTCTGCATCGCGTGCATATTTTTTGAAAAGATGGGATAGGTTTTTGATTCCAAAATTATTTGGTACAATAACATGTCGAATTGGAAAACCGATTTATATAGAACCTACTTTAAAAGGTGAAGCTTTTGAACAAAAACGACAAGAAATTGAAAATATAATGGTAAAACAATTGCGCGAAATGGACGCAGAATTTGATTTATTTCATGTAGAACAAGGGATAAAATCAAACGAATTTAAAGAGTTGTATAGAAAAAATAAGGACTAAAAAAATGTATGATAAAAACAATGTCTTTGCAAAAATATTACGTGGTGAAATACCGAATAAAACTGTTTACAGTGATGATAATGTGTTGGCTTTTTATGATGTCGCACCACGGGCACGTGTGCATGTATTGGTAATTCCGCGTGGAGAATATACAGATATTTTAGATTTTACAAAAAATGCTTCGGCGGCAGAGCAACAAGCGTTTTGGAACGGGTTCAGAAAAACAGTTGAAAAATTAAATTTGGATAATAATTTCAGAACGATTGCGAATACAGGTCGTGGGGCAGGTCAATCTGTGATGCATTTTCACATACATATTATGAGTGATGAGCGATTCCAAGAGGATTTTTAATGTGCGCGTGACAACGCACGCAAAGCAAAACAAAGTCATCGAAAGTGACGGTGTTTTGCGTGTTTATACAACCGTTGCGCCTGAAAATGGTCGCGCAAACAGCGCTGTGATAGAGTTGTTGTCAAAATATTTTGATGTTGCGAAATCTAATATCACTATATCAAAGGGCTTTACAAGTCGTGACAAGGTTATCTGCATCCAATAATTTGTCTATTAATTCTGTTGGCGTATTTGCCACAGTTATATTGTAATCAGACATATTTTCAACAAACCCCTCTTGGTCCATATAGACAATAAGTTTGCCAAAAAACTCCCAATATTTTGCCGTATTCATAATCAAAATTGGTTTGCAAGATTCACCAACCTGCTGTTTAGTCAAAATATCTGTCATTTCATCTAATGTACCAATTCCCCCAGGAAGAATTATAAAAGCGTCCGATAAATCAAACATTTCTTGTCTACGGGCACTTAATCCGTCCACAACTTTTACATTGATTCCCTCGTGCAGGGGTTCGTTTTTAGACATAACATGCTGAGTTGATATACCAATTACTTCGCCACCGTTTTGCAATGCAGATTCTGCGGTTGCGCCCATCAATCCAACATCACCCCCACCAAAAACCATTGTAATTTTATTACGTGCTAATAATTCGCCAACTTTGCGAGCATCACGTACATATTCTGGATTACTACCAAATTCGTGTCCGCAATATACCGCTACGGATTTTATTTTATTTGCCATTTTGTCTTTTTCCTTTATTTTTCGAAATTATACCATAAAATATGTTTGTTATGAACAGAAAATTTGTGGATTTTATGCATAAATATCAGGGCGCCAAAATGGCTGTCGGGGTCAGTGGCGGCGTTGATTCTATGTGTTTACTTTATTGGCTGCACGAAGTTGGTGCAGATATTGTTTGTTTGCATGTTAATCATAAATTGAGACCAGAGGCTGATACAGAAACAGATTATGTTGTTGATGTTTGCAAACAATTAAATATTCCATGCCAGATTTTTTATTGGGACGGTGAAAAGCCACAAAACGGGTTGGAAGCGGCTGCTCGTGAAGCGCGTTATCAGATGATGATAGATTATTGCCACGAAAACAATATTGAATATTTATTGACGGCACATCAAAGTGATGATCAAATCGAAACTTTTTTGATGAACTTGGCTCGGGGTAGTGGTTTGTATGGTTTGTCAGCTATGATGCCAGAATCTGAACGTGAGGGAATTAAAATTTTGCGTCCATTGTTAGAGGTGTCACGGACCGAAATCAGACAGTATTGTGATGACAATAATATCAAATATTATACAGATTCTATGAACAGTGATGACCATTATACGCGTGTCAAAATTCGAAAAAATCGTCATTTATTAAGTGATAAGTTGGACATTTCTGATTCCAGAATATTACTTGCAATTCAAAATTTGGGGCGAACACGTCAGTGGATGGACAAATATATCGCAAACAGGTTGGAATTAGTTCTGCGACCATGGGGAACTATGTTTGCGGAATCTTTTTTATTTGACGAAGCGGAAGAAATTAGATTAAAGTTGTTGGGGTTGATGATTCAAAAAATTGGTGGGGGAATCTATTCGCCGCGCTTGAATTCTTTACAGCATGCACTAAGTAATTTACATAGTGATTGTCAATTTACGTTAGGGCATTGCACGATTCGTAGATTGGGAAACAGAATCTTAATTGTGCCAGAAGGAAAAAGAACAACTTTTAGGAAAAGATATGAAAAACGAAAAAAATAATTTGAATAATGTTAAAAAAGATGGTTCAAGATTTTATTTAATGGTGTTTATAGCACTGTTTATCGTACTGGTTGCGCGTGTGTTGTTTGTCGGTGGTTTTAAAAGCACAAACACGATTGGTGGTGATGCGGTCAAAACACCTGTAGAATTGTCTTTTTCTGATGTGTTGCGTCGATCAAATGATATTAAAACTATGGAAATTGGACGCGACAATGTTGCAACGGGTAAAATGAAAGATGGTTCATCTTATCGTGCAACAATTACTTATAATCCTGAGTTGTTAGAAAAGATTTCTAAAAATGGGGCCAGCGTATCCATCAATAACAAAGATTCTTTTTTTGATACAATAGCGCGTTGGGTGCCGTTATTAATAGGCGTATTCTTTTTTGTATGGTTTTTACGTTTAATGCGTGGCGGAAATAGTGGTGGTGGTATTACGCGCAGTTTAATCGGTCAAAATCCAACAAAAATTACAACTGGTAAAACCAAGACAACATTTAATGATGTCGCTGGCATTGATTCTGAAAAGCAAGAATTGATGGAAGTTGTCGATTTCCTGAAAAACAAAGAAAAGTTCAAGGCATTGGGTGCACGTGTGCCACGCGGAATATTGCTGTCTGGAGAACCTGGCACTGGTAAAACTTTGTTGGCGCGTGCAGTTGCTGGTGAGGCAAATGTTCCGTTCTTTGCCACATCGGGCAGTGATTTTTCAGGTATCATCGTTGGTCTGGGGGTTGCAAAAATCAAAGAAATTTTTGAGCTGGCTAAACGTAATGCGCCATGTATTTTGTTTATCGATGAAATTGATGCAATCGGGCAGAGCAGAAGCAAACATTCATTAAATGATAATGACCGCGAACAGACATTAAACCAATTGCTGATTGAAATGGACGGGTTTGCAAATGATACAGGTATAATTGTTATTGCTGCGACAAATCGTCCTGATATGCTGGATGCGGCTTTGTTGCGTCCAGGTCGTTTTGATAGACAGATAAATATTGAGTTGCCTAATCTTGAGGGGCGTCGTGCAATTTTAGATTTGCATGCAAAAAAATTCAAGATTGGCGAAAGTGTAAATATGATGGATGTCGCGCGTGGGACAACTGGATTTTCAGGGGCTGATTTGGAAAACCTGTTGAATGAGGCTGCATTGCATGCTGTGCGTAGCAATCACAAAGTTGTTGAACAAAGTGATGTGGAAGAAGCACGCGATAAAATTTTAATGGGGCCAAAGAAAAATCGCAAAATGCGCCCAGAAGATATTAAATTGACTGCATATCACGAAGCAGGGCATGCGTTTGTCAGTCTGCATTATAAAGACATTACAGACCCAATACACAAGGCGACAATTATTCCACGTGGTCGTGCGCTGGGTATGGTTCAGCATTTGCCAATTGACAATAAAGTATCTATGACATTGGACGAAATTCGTGCGAATTTGGCGGTTGCATTGGCCGGACGTGCATCCGAAGAATTGTTCTTTGGTGCGAATAAAATTACGACTGGTGCAGAAAGTGATATCGCACAGG
>CAMZAC010000035.1 GCA_947304085.1 uncultured Alphaproteobacteria bacterium | reverse complement strand
GATATTTCACACCAGGTAAATCCTTTACACGACCACCACGAATCATAACCACACTGTGTTCCTGCAAATTGTGACCTTCGCCAGGAATATATGCAGTCACTTCGCGACCATTAGCCAATTTAACACGCGCAACTTTACGTTGAGCAGAGTTAGGTTTTTTAGGAGTTGTTGTGTAAACACGTGTACAAACGCCACGTTTTTGAGGATTTTCCATCATATCAGGTGCAGTTGATTTTACTGCAACTTTTCTACGTGGTTTCCGAATCAGTTGATTTACTGTTGGCATTAAAAATCTCTTTGTTTTTATTCTCTTTTTTTGACTATGCGAAACCCGCCCTCAGACTTATTTCAACGCATATGCGTGATTATAAATCTGTCCAAACCTGCAGATTTCTGTGTTTTTTACTTTCCTTATTTACACGGAAAGCACCTATACTATAACCCCGAGTCTATGAATTGTCAAGAAAAATCTGGGAATTTATCTGTTAAAAACCGCTGAAAATCTATATTTTGAAACAACAACATCTAGACAAAGAAAAAATTGTGACAAAACAACAAAATAAACATACGCTACACAAAAAAAATCCGACCAATTGGTCGGATTTTTATATCGTTTGGTTTGATTAGAAATCAATACCGAATTTAGCACCAAAGCCGAAACCATCTTCTGTTTCCCATTCGTCACCCTTTGTACCACCATGATGGTTCATATCACCGGATACATAAACACCAACGAATTTAGATGCATCAATGTTATAATTTACACCAAATTCACCATGCCATGTGCCAGCATTTTTGATTTTTGCACCTGGAACACCATGATCTTCATCGTCCAATCTGCCTGTATATTCAGCACCAGCGACCAAATTCCAGTTGTTGTCGATTACGAATTGTGCATCCAAGCCCAAAACTAAATAATGTTCACCTTGGAATCCAGCTTTTTCGTTCCAGTTAAAAGATTCTGTATTGCCGTATTCAAACAATGCTTTACCAGCAACTGTGAATTTAGATGTTGTATATCCACCACGAACACCAGCTACCCATGTGTATTGTGTAAAATCTTTATCCAAGAATGGTGTATGATTACCCCAAACAGGATCTACTTCATAAGCACCTAAAACATCCAACTTCCAAGCGCCCATATTCATTGCGCGGAACGCAACACCAAAAGACATTTCGTTCCAACCCCATTGATCAAATGAACGTTCATCTGCTACTGTTGTAGAAACACTAACGGCCAATCTGTCTGATATACCATAACCAAATTCTTCGTTTAATCCCCATGCTTCTGTATTTTCAGAATGAGAACCAACCGTTGTCACACTATACGCATGACCTTGATCAGGCATATACAATGGATTACCATCAATTATTGCAGCTTTTGCACCGCAACCTAATACAGACAGCAATGCTGCCATACCAACTACTTTAGCCATATTATATCCTTTCCCTAAGTTAAACTTCACAGGATTTCTTCCTGTTAAGAGTATTATCACACAAATAAAATCAACCTGCAAGAAAAAAATCACAACAAAAAGGCCCGATAAAAACAACCGGGCCTTTTCGATTATTCTTTGGACGATTAGAAATTATAACTGAAACCAATTTGGAAGTTTCCAGTATTTGCAACATCATCAGCATCGACAATCGCACCATACTGCCAACTATCAGTTTTATCCAACATAACATTTTTCTTGTCCCCAAAAGTATACCCAGCGCCTACGCCCAAGAAATTCAAATTAGCATACAATGTAAAGGATTCAGAAACATCATATGTTATCATAGGAATAATATTAGCGTTTATAGAAGTCAAAGTTTCGCTATCAATTGCGCTATCATCCGGTGACAAAGTAGTAAAGTCTGCACCAACTGATCCCTTCAATAACAATTTAACGCCACCAAACTGTGCTACTTTATAACGCGCAAAAACACCAGCACCATATTCATACGATTTTCCATCAAGACCATATCTATTAACTAAGTATTTATGATCATAACCAAAATTTGCTGCGATTCCAAAATCCCAATCAGAATTATATTTCCATCCGAACTCTGGTGCCACCGCTAAAACTGTTGAATGGTCGTTATTTGTCACAACTGCAGCAGCGCCACCAATGAAATAATTTGTTTCAGCAGATGCAACAGAAGATACCAACATAGCTAATAAAGAAGTTAAAACGATTTTTTTCATATTTTATCCTTTCCCTAAGTTAAACTTCACAGGATTTCTCCTGCTAAGAACATTATCCCATAGATATAACTAACCTGCAAGAAAAAAGATTTTTGGAAAAAAATGCTAAATATGATATAATTGCTGTCATTAACGATTCAGATTTTTACTTATCATAATCAACAGCACCGTTTATTTCTTTTTTAATACCGCGCCATACAGTGTGATTTTTTTGATGTTCAGAATATTCAGTCGAAAATTTATGCCCGCCACGACCATCTGCTACAAAGAACAGATATTTCGTATTTGCTGGCTTTAACACAGAACGAATCGCATCACGTCCAACATTAGCAATTGGCTTTGGTGGCAAACCGCCATGCACATATGTATTATACGGACTGTCTATTTTTAAATGCCCCCGCAACAAAGGCGCACCACGCATATCCCCAAATCCATTTGTAAGCGCATAAACAACTGTCGGATCAGCTTGTAAACGCATGTTCTTTTTCAAGCGATTCAAATATACACTCGCAACAATTGGCATTTCTTTTATCTTTGAGGTTTCTTTTTGGACAATAGATGCCAAAATCAAAACATCGTTCCAATTCTTAAGTTGTTCTGGTCGTGAATGTCCAACAAGCGAATCTTTGATCGACAACATTTTCTTTCTTGCTAAATCTAGAACAGCCAACCGCGGTGTTCCACGTGCAATTCGATATGTGTCTGGGAAAATTTCACCCTCTTCCAAATGACACACGGGCGCAGAAGAATTACAATTAACATCGCCGGATAAATACGGAATATTCATCAACATTTTTTTGGTTTGCTTTAATGTATACCCTTCTGGAATTGTGACAGTTGTTGTTGCAACTTTGCCATTGGCCAACATATCAGCAATCGTCCAAACACCTGCACCACGTGGTATATCATATTCACCCGCCAAAATTTTACCACCGTTTAACCGCACAGAAAAATCAAATAACTTTCCAGAATAAACGATTCGATTTTGTACTAAATAATTTGTCATACCTGTCACAGACGCACCCTTTGGAACAACAACTGTCACAGATTTTCGCAGTGGCGACCACAAGTTAAAAACAAAACAAATAAAAAAAACAACCACCGCACAAATTGCCAGCGCAAATTTAATCCATGGTTTAATATTTTTCCATTTTAACTGTTTCATAATAAATTCTACTATACCCTCACACAATGACAGGACTATAACATAGAGAAAAAATATTGTCTAATAATTATTTAGATTTATGGAACACAACAGGAAATTTATCTTCATCAGACCATGATTCCCATTGTTTTAATAAAGCATCAAAAATATTTTTATCTATGAACAAAGCATCTGGGTTTTCTTGTGTTCGTTTTAACACACGTTGTTTGGCAACGTCCATATCACACAAAACAACGTGAAACAACACATTGTTTGTCAAAGTTTTTGCCCAATTATAATATTCCTTTCTTGTTGTATGCTTCCAAAAACCATAATCTAATATAACGTCTTGATTATTCGCGATACATTTAGCTGCTTCTATCTTTATAAAATCATCAACCTGTTTATATTTTTCTTGAAAATTATCCGGATTACAACCATATCGTTAGCATCAAATCATCATGCGTAAAACACTTCGCAGACAATTCTTTAGATAACTGCCTTGCAATAGTGGTTTTACCAAATCCCATAAAACCAACCATCAGATGAATAGTGCTTTTTTTCACAATCTTGACCAGTTATTAAAACGTAATCTTGTTACCCATTTTCAATTCTATAATATACGGCAAAGCCTTTGTATCTGTCTGCAAAAAATTAAATCCAAAAACCAAACCGACCCCGTATGTATTTTCTGTAAAATATTCCATTTTAATACCATAGAAACTGCCATCATCACGCAACGTGGTATAATCATAATCAACCACATTATACCTGGATTTGATTTGTCCTGCTTCTAAACCCAACACTAAAAACCTATCCACTTTCTGTCCTAACAAACCAGGCTTGTTATGCGAAATAAGCATATAATTATCAAACGCACCACCTATTAAATTATGTTGTGTATGTATACTCACATTAAATTCATTATACTGTAATTTTGCCGAGCCATTTATGCCTTCGTAAAACAATTGAATACCAGGATGATATTTTGGCGCAACATCTAGAAAACGAAGTCCTAAATTAACACCATATGAAAAGCCTGCCACAAAATTCGAGCTCAATTCACTTGATGCATCGGTATACCTGGCAACGATATCTTTTTCGTATGAATTATGAGTTATACCAATACCAGCCCCAACAAACGGGTGCATAATATCAAACACAGTTTCTGCATTTCCTTGTTGTGCAACACATACCGCACATAACACACATAATATAATATTAAAGTTATTGTTTTTCATAGTGCCTCTCTCTTGAATTTAAATAGTAGATAATTCTTAAACAACAATCAAGAGATAAAAATAAAAAAATAAACCGCCATTGTGGCGGTTTATCTAATCATAAAATTTAATTATTTTTTCATATATTTTTCTGCCCACTTGCCTAACTCTTCAATTGATACACCCGCTTCAAATAATTTACCTTTTTCAACTTTTGCCTTTGGCGCTAACTTTTGAATATTTTTATAAGTATCGCCTAATTCGCTGCCCCCAGATGTAGCAAATGGAACTATTATTTTTCCTTCCATATTATGTTCTTCTATAAAAGTATCTATGATAGATGGTTCACGATACCACCAAATTGGAAAACCTAAAAATACAACTTCATATTTTTCCATGTCACGAACACGTGATTCGATTTTTGGACGACAATCTTTATCTTTCATTTCCTGCGAAGAACGACTGTTATCATTTGTCCAATCTAAATCCGCATTGGTATATATTTGTTTTGGGACGATTTCAAAACTTTTTGCATCAATTGATGCGGCCAACATATTTGCAATTCTTTTCGTCACCCCTGTTGCAGAAAAATAAACGACTAATGCTTTCTTCATAAATATCTCCTTTTGTTTCCACCCAGGTTTATATACTACATATATAAACCAAAATCAAAAAGTATGAATTCCTTTAAAAAACACCGCATCTTGCAGTGTTTTTTTTACAACCTAGATTTCTGTTCCACCCCATTCCACAACAGTAAAACCATCACGTTGCGGTTTTTGTGGCAAAACCTGTTCTTTTACCTTAATACGCTCATCCAAATTACGATATTCTATCATAACCCGAATTACTGTTTGGGGTTCTGGTTTAATAATCAAAGGCATATTTTTATTCTGTTCTTCTATTGTCTGGAATCGAATAAAATTATAAGGCGAATCTTCAAGTTTAGGTAACCAATAAATAATAAATTCTTCAGCTTCACGATTATTCAACCCTAATTGTTCAAGTTTTTCTTCCAAGAAAGAAATAGTATTTTTGCCTTTTACAACAAACCCTTCTTCCGTCTTGTCACTATGCTCAAGTTTTTTTCCTTCCCAATAAAGTGCGTAATAATGACGACCTGTTTTCAAATCTTTTAAATCACCGTTTGGTTTGGCTTGCACATTCCAGGCTTTTTTGTATTTAGGATATGTGTGCGTTGTATTTTTTGGATATCCTAATTCCACAGACACCTTGGTTTCTTGTTCTGGATAAAGGTAAATTATTGGTTTTAACATCAGTGATTCACACCTACATTTAAAACCTTGACAATACAAAACCTCTGATTTACTACACCCAACTGCAGTTTTTATGCATGTTTTTATAAGCCTTGGACCCAAAATAATTGCCAACAAAATCCACAAAACAATTTTCAATCTAAACAAGTCCATTGTTTGTATTTTTCTTATTGCGCTGTATTTATATTCTTTTGGTCCATCTTTGGTTTCAACTTTCAGAATTTTTTTCTTTGTGTCATTAGCTATGACATTTGCCTTTAAAGTAACAAACGTTTTACCTTTGCGTATTTTAATTCTGTATCTTTTACCAATTTGAATTTTATCAAAATTCATAGTTTCCTCCTTGATTGTGTAAATTATATCATAAACACAAAACATCTAAAAAACAAAAATACCACATTGCGTGGTATTTTTATTCTTGTCAAAGCAACAAGATTATTTTTGGATATATATTTATTGCTGATATGCCAATAACCAATCTGGTATTTCTGGTAATATAAATCTTTCACCATCCCATTGTGTTCTTATAAACTCTGCGTTTGGTATAGATCCTGGTGGAAATTTTATATTCATAATAGAACCCAACAAAACCCTTAGGACCCCACTATGTACTGCAACCCCTACTGTTTGTGCATCTGTGTTTTTTGCAATTTTTATTATTGTATTCAAAACGCGTTTTGCATACATATTATAACTTTCACCATTTTCTGGTGCATAATCTTCATCAAAAAACAACTTAGAAGGAATAACTATAGTATCAGATTCAAAATAAATTGGTGTATTAATTGGCGTATCAGTAAGACGAATCAGATGCCCACCTATTATCCCCATATTCCGTTCTTTTAATCCATCATCAATTATAATTTTAACGTTTGTATGTTCAGAAACGATTTTAGCCGTTGTTAATGCACGAGACAAAGGTGAAGAATAAATACAATCAAATTTTATATCGGATAATTTTTTTGCTAATTCATATGCTTGTACAAT
>CAMZAC010000034.1 GCA_947304085.1 uncultured Alphaproteobacteria bacterium | reverse complement strand
GTTTTAATTTTAATAATTTTTCATCGCGTTCAATTGGATCAACCAGGTCCCACTTGTTCAGTGCAACACATAATATTTTACCTGCCTCATAAACACGTGCGGCAATAGATAATGCCTGATTTTCAATGTTTTTTGTTGCGTCTACAATTAAAATAACGATGTTTGCTTTGTCAATTGCGTCCAAAGATTTTAATGCAGATAGTGTTTCTACATCGTCTGTGATGCCAGATTTGCGCCGTAGACCAGCGGTATCCATCAAAATAATATCACGACCATAAAAGTGCGTTGGTATTTTTACAGTGTCGTGTGTTATGCCGGGTTCGTCTTTTACAATCTGGCGATTTTCACCCAAAACACGATTTACAAAAGTTGATTTACCAACATTTGGTTGTCCAAGTATTGCGATTTTTATCTGTTTATCTGGTTCTTCATCGACCATATCATTTGTCGCAATTTTATCTATAAAGTCATATATTTCATCAAATCCGCGTTTATGTTCAGCAGATATTAAAACAGGTTCGCCGAATCCCAGTTTATAAAAATCGTTTGTGTCCGACAATCTTTTAAGCGATTCGGTTTTGTTTATCAATAGCAGAGCAGGCGCTTTGCTTTTTCTGTGAACCAATTTTGCCCATTCTACATCCATAGGCATTAAACCATTTCGTCCATCAACAACAAATAAAATTGCATCTGCTTTTTCAATCGCATGGACAGCCATATCTGTTGAATCGTGTCCAATGCCAGATTTTGTGTTTTCCAGACCAGCTGTATCAAATACTGTCCAAGGACGATTCGGTATTTTTCCAGATATTACGTCACGTGTCACACCGGGTCTGTCGTGAACCAAAGCGTCACGTGTGTTTGTTAATCCGTTAAAAAGTGTTGATTTTCCAGTGTTTGGACGACCAACTATGACTATGTTCTTCATATTTTTTCCGTTGATTTTTTTTAATTATAAAGCAAAAATGTAAATAAGCAAATAGCACGGAGGCAAAAATGAAAACAAAAAAAAGAAATTGGTTCAAACGTCTAACTGATATATTTTTCAGACCAAAATACTTTTTTACCAAAATTGTTGCGGACGGTAAAATGGAAGATGCTATGTTGCGGGCTTTTTTGTGGGGCTTGATTGGCGGTATATTGGTTTTAGTTATGCAATTGGTTCGTGGTAATCCATTTACATTTTTATCTTTGTTCAAAGCGATAATTGTTTGTCCAGTGTTGGCCGTTGTTTTGTTATTTGTTTTCGCAGGTTTGATGATGTTAGTTTCTGAAATAACAATGGGGGACCGAGATTGGGAAATTGCGGTCAAAGGTTTGGCTTCTATATTTTTCGTGTATCCGTTGACATTGATTTTGAATTCATTGGCATTTAATTGCACGTCTATTTGGGTGATAAGTGTTGCAACCGATTTATATATTCTGTTTTTGTTGTATAATATTGCAGTATATTGCTTGCACGGCAAAAAAGTCAGTGTAATGTTTGTTTTTGTTGTTGGTGCAATATTGCTTGCAACCATATATATGTCCGATTATAGAACATTATGGTTTTTAGCCAAAAATATGCCCGCCACATTAAGTTGTTTGTTTTAAGATAAGTAAACAAAAACGCCGTATGAACGGCGTTTTTGTTTAAAAACCAACTTTTAATCCGATGGCGAAAAATCCACGGGCATCCGTAAATCCGCCAGACATAAATAAATGTGCGTTTTCACTATATTTATATCGGAAAGATGCCAATATAGTATTTATTTGATCATTGTATTCATTTGTTATTATGTTATTTTGATGATTCCAAACAGTTGTGTCTGAATACATATACGTCAAAGATATGCTGTATTGCAATAAATCATAACTGACACCTGTACCAGCCACAAATCCATCAGATGGTATATTTATCGGGTTGTGGTCGTAAATCATACGTACAGATGTACCTAAAATCCAACTGTTATATTGCAGATTTATTCCCAATGCAATTTGTCCGCGCCAATCTGCTGTGACAGTTGGGTTGAAAGATTGTTCTATATAATTTTCTGGTTTATCTATATAAGATAATGCCAGAGAGTAGGCTGTTTTTAATTTTCCATGTGGTTGTTTGAATTTAAATGCCGTATCAATTGCATAATTATAATCGTCTGTTAAACCAGATACAGATATTCCGTATTGACCATAGTCGGTAGATTTTGTTGCCAGATTCAAATGTAATGCTTCATGACCCGTAGTTGCAGCTGTATCGGATATTAAAACACGTTTCAAATCTAACTTTTTATGTAATATAGAATCGTTGTTTATACGCAAATAACCAACGTCTGGCAAGCCCAACCCCATTTTTCGTGCAACAGAATGTGTTAAACCAAATTCTGCGCGACCAATACTTTTGTCTTCAAACAAAATGAACGCATCATGAATATAGTCTTTGTCTTCAACTGCATCTGCATCAATGGAATATACAGCACCGAATCGTTGTGTGGAGTTAAACTTATAGAAAACTTGCGCTTTGACATCCCAATCGTTTATAAAATCAGATTTGTCAGATTTTTCTTGTAAAAAGCCGACCATACCGTCCGCATCTAATTTAAAAGTCCAATTATCAGTTCTGTAATCCAAAGCAAATGCTTGTGATGAAAGCAAAACTGATGCGATGATAAAACCAATGCGTTTTGTGTTCATTTTTTATTTATCCTGAATTAATTTTGGCGTATCACCCGATTCGTTTAATACCGCATCGCGCAGTCTGTTAAAAGCGCGTTCTTCAATCTGACGGACACGTTCGCGTGAAATTTTATATTTTTTTGATAAAGTTTCCAATGTTGCGGCAGGATCAGATAATCTACGCGCCTTTAATATTTCACGATCACGTTCAGGTAAATCATCAAGATGTTTACGTAATAATTCATAGCCGCGACGTTTAAAATCTAGCTGTTCGTGGCTGTCTTCGATATTTACGCGTGTATCTGACATATTGGATAAAATATCTTTTGCATCGGAATCTGTGCCCATTGGTGTATTTAAGGATACGTCGCGTGCAGACATACGGGTTGATATGTTTTCAACATCGGATTCAGAAACAGACAAATAATCTGCGATTTGCTTTGTTTGTTCGTCAGAAAGCGAATTGTCCATTATGCCAAGCGCACGTTTTGCGCGTGATAAATTGAAAAAGACACGTTTTTGGTTTGCTGATGTGCCAAGTTTTACAATAGACCAATTGTTTAAGATAGTTTCATATATTTCTGCTTTTATCCAAAACATTGCATACGTAGAAAATCGAAAACCGCGTTCCGGGTCAAATTTTTGTAATGCCTGCATCAGTCCCATATTACCACTAGCAATTAAATCAGATACAGGCAGACCGTAATTTCTGAAATCATATGCCACAGATACAACTAAACGCAGGTGTGAAGCCACCAATTTTTCGGCGGCGACATTGTCGTGTTCTTTAACCCATTTTGTGGCGTATTCATATTCTTGTTCAGCAGACAAAATGGGGAATTTTTGAATTTCTGCCATGTATTTGGTTAAAGCAATATCATCCCCGGAACCATAATATGGCATTATGGCGCTTGGGGCGGTTGATGGCAAAGTTGTCTTGATTTGCTTTTTCATAACTTTTATAGTATAACCAATAAATAATAATTTATCAAGAAATGGAGATGTTTTATGACAAGTATCTTGGAACGGAATAAAAATCTAAAACAACCTGTAAAGAAAACACGCGAAGAATATGCCCAAGATGCGCTTTATCGCGAAGTATGGGAAGATGTTAATAATGAAAAGACCGAGCAATTCTTGAAAAAATATTGGCGCTATATCGTTGGGGCTGCGCTTGGGGTAATGATTATTGTATGTGGTATTCAAATTGGAATGCGTATGCACTATGCTTCAAAAATGGCAACAGCTCAAGCGCACGAAGCTGCACTGGCAAGTATGGATGCAGGTGCGCTGGCTAATTTATCTCGTAATTCTAATGGTGCAACTGCGGATTTGGCCATGTTTCAATCATATTTGATTGATAAGGATGTTAAAAAATTGGAAGATTTGGCAAACAATGCGCATACACGTGATTTCAAGGATTTAGCAACCATACATTTGGCATCCATCAATGGCGATAAAATGTCAGCCGAAGAATTAGAAAAATATTTGTCAGGTATGGATACCAAATCATCGCCTTTCTTTTATATGTCGCGTTTAA
This sequence comes from uncultured Alphaproteobacteria bacterium, assembly GCA_947304085.1. Taxonomy (GTDB): domain Bacteria; phylum Pseudomonadota; class Alphaproteobacteria; order Rs-D84; family Rs-D84; genus Enterousia. The sequence continues at coordinate 2,738 of CAMZAC010000034.1, read as the reverse complement.
TGATTGCTGAAAAATATTTATCTGAAAACAAGAAAGAACAAGCAGACAAATTTTTGGATATCATAATAAATGATAGTGATGCGCCCGATTCGATTTCTGCGACCGCACAAATGCTAAAATAGGTTAAAATATGCAAAAGAAAATATATTTATTTCTGTTGTGCAGTTTGGCAATATTGGGGTGCTCAAAACGCGATCCTATATTACCGGGCGAACGTCATGACATTTTTGATGATACCGAAGTAAATGTTGTTGGAAAAACAGTTGCACAATTATCTGATAAATCTAAAAACATATATGGTGATGCAGATTGTGAATACAGCCAAGACGAAAAAAATACTATTTGGTTTGAAAACAAAAAGGTTTTCAAAGGTATATCCACAGATAATTCTGTGAAAAATAATCAGCGACCAATTTGTGTTGGTAATTTTATTTATACAGGATTGTCTACGGGAGAGGTAATAAAGTTAAATAAAAATAATAGACAAGTTGTTTGGACAACAGATGTCTACAAGCAAATGAGTTTAACTGGTGGTTCTGTTATAGTAGATATTGTTGCGCGTGTTGGTATAGATAAAAATTTTGTTTACGTCGGTGGACTGGGTGATGCATTTTGTAAATTGAAATCAATCAATGGTGATAAAGTTTGGTGTTTGAATATATCTGTGCCAGTTGACTTTATATTGGTTGATGATTTTGCTTTTGTTGTTGGTGCAGATAATAATTTATATGCAATAAATACATCAGATGGTACTGTATATTGGAAAACAAAAATAAAAAAACAAGTTTCACCACAATATGACGGGAACAATATAATTGTTGGTCGTGAAAAAATAAATTATTCAAATGGTGAAATTATTAAATAAATCAAAAACCGCCGTATAGGCGGTTTTTTGTTCGTGTTTTTTTTCTTTACCATGTTGGTGCGTGGTCGCCTTCTTTGATGATTGGCTTTTCGTCTTCCCAAACGGATAAACCTGTTTTCAGATCTGTCAAAGTCATTTGCAGATAATATTCTACACGTGTATCGTTTGATGAAAACCAGCCAGATTTCAATTTCATATTTCTTTGCAACATTTTACCAGATAATGACATGTTTGGCGCAATCAGGTTTCCTTTGCCAGCAATAGTTGATTGGTCGTATTCATCGTTTCCACGAACATTACGAACTGCGTTTGATACGGTGTCTTCGCCAGAAAAGTTTGTTGCAATTTGTGCGTTGCCAGATTTCAAGATTGTTGTGCGAATTTTCTTGGTCAAAATGTCTGTATCAAAACGTTGTGCTGTATCGTTTACAATATTACCAATTGCAATCACAGGTTTTGTTTTTTGTTTGAATACACCACTTTCTAGCATAGATTTAGTCATGGTTTCTGCTGTATTGGTCCAATCACGATATTCCAATTCCATAACGTTTTGCATTGCGGCAACTTCTTTGTCGTTTTGTAAATCAACGACACGTGTTTCGCTACACGCACAAAGTGCAAGACATATTGCACAAGGTATCATTTTTCTCATCTGTTTTTACTCCTTTATTTTAATTTTATCACTTTTGTATCAATAATATTTGGCACAGTACGGACATAGATTAAATTATTTCCGCCGACTTTTAATTCAGATTTTATCATATCATTTACGTCCAAATTGTTCAAGTTTGATTTGGTGTTTTCAATTCTGGATACGTATATATATTGGGGCAGGGTTGCCCATGTGCGAACATCTGAGTTTGATGAAGATACTGTGTATATAGATGATAATATACCCATTAATGGTGAAGAACTGCTGTGCGAATTATACATTGTTGCTTGCAAAGTTGCTTTGGATACAGCGCTGGTATAAGAACGCAAGATTTCGTTTGTACGATATTCACCGTATTCAGTTAAAAACATGGCGTCCACATTTGCAAGCATCTGAGAGTTTTTAGGTTGAACAGATTTATTGCTGAATATTGGTTCGCTGAAAGAAAAATAAACCATACCGATTGTGGGTAAAAGCAGACCTGCATTTCTTTCGTGTAGACGTGGTGCAAAACCGGTTTCTGTAAATGTCCAAATTATGTTTTTAGGTTTTATATGTTTTTGAGCTAATTCTAAATCTTGTTTAATAAAAGTATTATCTGGTACCATACCAGATGCACGTTTCAAATATGTAGTCGCATTTTCATAATCGCCAGTTGTTAAAAAATATATGCCAGATAAATACATCAATGCAGGATTCATTATATCGTTAAAAGCCAACCAATCTGCTGTATTGCTGTCTATTATATTTTTTAATTCTGAATTTTCAGCATTGATTTTATCTTTGTTTTCTTCTATCAGTTTTTTATATTCAATTGACATATTTTGCTGACGATTATACGATTGATTTATAACTACGCGCGCATTTTTAAAATCGCTTAATGCCAACAGATCCCACAGTTGATAATAAGATACAAATAAAGAATCCATCATATAGGGTTTATAAGAATTAACACTTTGACCGAATAATAATCCGGCGGTTTCACGGACGATAGATGAACCAGTTTCGGATGTATGTCGTTGATTAAATTCTTCAAATGTTAAATCGCTTTCTTTGAATTTGTTTTCATGGAATAGCGCAATTCCGTTTATCAATAATTCAAGATTGTTTTGATTGCACGGTTCAGATGTTGATGAAAAAGTTTGTGTCCCATATTCAAATTGACCGTTAGAGAAGTTGTTTTGTAAATCATCTAAATGTGATTGAACACTTGAAGCACAT
>CAMZAC010000033.1 GCA_947304085.1 uncultured Alphaproteobacteria bacterium | reverse complement strand
GAAGCAATATATTCAATATCAAGCAGAAAACCACAAAAAAAGCCACTAAGATATATACAATGCCATGAATATGGAACAAAAAAAGGAAGAGCACATCATCATGCAGTAGTGTTCAATTTTAAACCAGAGGATATGGTAAGACATAGCAGAGATAGACGAGGATATTATTTATACAAAAGCAAAAAGATAAATAGCATATGGGGGCATGGATATGTAATAATTGCAGACGTAAATGCAAATGTTGCAGCATACGTTGCAAGATATAATACAAAAAAATTCAGTAATGTATCAGGAATAGTAAACAAAACCTGTAATCAATTAAATGAAGCATACAAAAATGCAGAAACAGAGAAAGCAAGAAATATATTAAAAGAACATATGGAAGTATGGAAACAACGAAGGGAAAGTATAAGTGCATCAAGTCTCGGATATATAGGAAGTTATTATTGGGAAACAAACAAAGAAAAAATTGTAAAAGATAACGGAATATTCGTAAATTGGAAAAAAGGCGTACATTTAGAAAAAATACCAAAACCAATGGAAAAACAATACGAACAAGAATATCCAATCGAATTTGATATATATTCATATTACAAAGAAAAAAATGGTCGCGAACAATGGGAAAAAATATTAAGTCAAACTGATTTATCCGAATCAGAATATATCGAAATGACATATCAACAAAGGATGCGAAAACTTAAATTATTAAAGCGAGAATACGACGAAAAACCGACCGTACAGACGATTTTAGAAAACCGTTGACATATTTATCATAAAATGATAAAATTCGATTGTAGACAGAAAGGAAGGCCTACACGAACGTATTGACAGATATAGGTATAGCAATATAAAAAATTGCAAAAAAACCGGCAAAAGACAACTCATAATATACATTATGCGCCTTTTAAAATACCATGGCTTTAAGATTGTCCTCTCTCTTTATTTATGATATAATTCCTATACTTAACACGGAGAGATTAACAATGTTTTCAAACAAAAAACACAAAATGTCTGTATCAACGGCTTTACGCTTTTTACGCGTATCACAATTTTGCAGAAACTTTTTGCCTGTTCTTGCAGTTATTGTCCTCGTTTACACTGGCAAAGGCATAACTGTTGGTGATTTTTTTCTTATTCAAGGCATATTTCGCCTGGCATCATTTTTGTTTGAAATTCCATCTGGCTATTTATCTGACAGATTTTCACGTCGAAAAGTTTTAATATTTGGCGCCCTTGTAAATTGTATTGGTTTTACTGTTTTAACGTTTGCATACGGTTTTTGGCAGATAATACTTGGCGAAGCTTTAGTAGGTATCGCCTACGCCCTATTTTCCGGGACTCACGAAGCTTATACATACGATTTATTAAAACGTAATCATACACAAAAACATTTTCTAAAAGAAATGGGATCTATTTCAACATGGGGAGCCGCAGCATCTTTTATTGCCACAATTCTTGGCCCAGAAATATATAAACTTACCAATGGGAACGGTGCTTTTTTATTAGGTATAAGTGCAATATTCACTGCATTTGATTTTATTTTATGTTTTGCCCTTCCAGAATTACCTGAAGTAATTCGTAAAAAACAGAAAAACAAAAGCGCTTTTATGGACATTATTGATATAACATATAAAACTATGAAAAACCCAAAATTACGTAGCTTAATCGTATTTCCTGCTCTATTTGGCGCGTTTACAATTGTGCTCTTCTGGATGTTACAACCAATCATGGAATTATCCAATGTCCCAGTATATTTATTTGGGCTTTACATTGGTTTCAACCAATTTTCAAGAATATTCTCATCTAAGTATGCCTATAAAATTTGTAACAAATTTGGTGAAATTAAAACATCTATTTTTACAATTTTGGCCCTGACTATTGGTATAGCACTGTCGTTTGTTGCACTGTACGCACCTAATATGGCCATTGTATATATAGCAATCGGTATAATGGCATTTGTGCCCTCTTTACAAAAATTGAACGATTTACAATATAATACCCTGATTCATGACGATATCGATTCACAAGAACGTGGCACCGTGTTATCTGCACGTATGATGGTTTCAATGTTGTTTAGTGCGGTTTTACTAGCTGGAACAAAATATTTATATGATAATTATGGTGCAAACATCACTATATTGACATTGTTATTTTTGACGGTTTTACTGGTCATATCATTAAAACAAACAATGCGATATATACATTGCACCAAACAGCCACAAAAACACAAATAACCTGTATTATCTGCTTAGATACCCCCTCTCCCTTGCATTATTTATATTCAAGCTAAACAACTTGACAACTATTATTTTTGTGCTATAATAACCTCTGACAAAACGTGATTTATTTGAACAATATCATTCAAATCACGAACAAAACAAACAAAAACCAAGGATGACACAGATGGATAAAAAAAACGAACAAAGCAAACTAGACATTATGCTTATTATTTTGTTAATGACGTTTGGGATATTTGGAACAGTTGTTTACACCCAAACCAAACAAAATCAAAAAATCCAAGAATTAACAAAACAAAGAGATGCGTTTGTTATTAAATATTCAGACGAACGCGAAAAATCAGATACGCTGACAACCTCTATTTGTTTAACGCAATTCAAAGATTTTAAACCAACCGCAAGTCACGCTTGGATATATAATAGCGAGTGTGTTAATTTTATAAACAAACAATTGCAAGAAACAAAAAGTGCTATAAACGAAAACCAAAATGCGGAAATAATTAAATTTTTACGGGACCGCAACATAAACGTTCACTAAATAAAGCAACACAAAAACACCGCCTACTAAGGCGGTGTTTTTTTATTGATTTATTATTTTTTCTTCACAACTTTCTTTGCTACTTTTGTGACACTTAAAACCTTGCTTTTCAAAGTCTTTAAGCCTTTTGCCAGTTCCGTTTCTTCTGCCACTCCTATTTCTTCTGCCTTAACCGCAGAACAGCAGAACGGACACTTTGTTGCTAATTTACTGATTGATTGCTTGCAATATGGACACGCACGAGTTGTCACTGGTGCTTTGCTACGTGCAGAATTAACAATCTTTACAAAGATAAATATCGCAAACATTGTTATCAAAAAACTGATAACAGTATTCAAAAAAGTGCCCAGATTCAAAGTAGTTGCACCAGCAGCCTGTGCAGCAGCCATTGTTGCATAATGTGCGCCTGCTTCACCGCCACCCAAAACAAAAAACCATTGTGAAAAATCAATTCCACCAACCAACATACCGACAGGTGGCATAATTATATCCTTTACCAATGAATTAACAACGCTGGTCATCACAGACCCAACGATGATACCGACAGCCATATCGATTGCGCTACCCTTGTTAATAAAAGCTTTGAATTCTTTAAAGATTTTCATTTTTGTTTTCTCCTTGTTTTTTTACATGGTTTTCTATTGCACCCAACACTTTATTAAGTGTTTTGTGAATATTTTCGTCTTTGGTTTCAACCATAATATCTGCCAAAGCATAAATATCATAACGCTCTTTTATCAACTGCGCCAAAATCTGACGGCTATCAGTATTCAACAACTGTGGTCTGGTATGACGAAAATTTGTCCTTTTTACAAGCAGTTCCAAGTCAGCCTTTAACCAAATTGTTAACGTGTTTTTTAACACCAAATCTCTGACGGCATCGGTTATAAACGCCCCCTCACCAGTAGAGATAACTTTGATACGCGGTGGCGTTTCCAATAATCTTTCTATAACTTTTTCTTCTACGCGCCTGAATTCTTTTTCACCATACATAGCAAAAATATCAACGACACTGCACCCAGCAGCCTTTTCAATTTCTTTATCAGAATCAACAAATGGAATTCCCAGACAGCGCGCCAAAGCACGACCAATACTGGTTTTGCCAGCACCCATCAAGCCAACCATCACAATCGGTTTTTCTATTTTGATTTCTTTCTTAATTCTCATGTCTTAGTATTTTATCACAAATATTAAAACAGACAATAAAAAATTCAATCTAACGCTGCTAATCTTTCCAATTGGTCTGCTGAAATCAACGCATCTATCATTTCGTCCAAGCCTTCACCGCCTGCCAAAATATCATCCAATTTATACAAAGTTAATTTGATACGATGATCTGTGACACGTTGTTCTGGAAAGTTATAAGTCCGAATTTTTTCGCTTCTATCGCCAGAACCAACCATACTACGGCGAGATGCATTAGATGCGTTCATCTGTTCACTGCGTTCTTTTTCATACAAACGCGAACGCAACACAGCCATGGCTGTTGCTTTATTTTGTAATTGTGAACGTTCGTTTTGACACGTCACAACGATACCTGTTGGAAAATGAGTTATACGAATCGCAGAATCAGTTTTATTAACATGCTGACCACCTGCCCCAGACGCACGGAAAATATCAATACGAATATCTTTATCATCAATCACAACATCGATATCTTTTGCTTCTGGCATAACCGCCACAGATGCCGCAGATGTATGAATACGCCCTGCTGCCTCAGTTTCAGGGACACGTTGCACACGATGAATACCAGATTCGAATTTCAATCGCGCATATGCCCCAACACCGTCAACTTTGAAAATGATTTCTTTATACCCACGAAGTGAAGTTGCGTTTTCTTCTATGATTTCAATTTTCCATCCGTGACGCAAAGCATACGATTGATATTGTCTGAACAAATCACCAGCAAACAAAGCCGACTCTTCCCCGCCAACACCGGCACGGATTTCCACAATCGCGCTGTTATCGTCTGCGCTGTCGCGTGGTAAAAGCGCAATCTGTAAATCACGTTCCAAATCTGGCAAAGTATGTTTTAATTCGTTTAATTGTTCTTCGGCTATACCCTTTAATTCAGGGTCAGACAACATTTCATTCGCGTCTTTGATACCCTGCTCTGTTTGAAGATATTTATCTATCAACGGCAACACTTCGGACAATTGTGAATATTCTTTGGACAATTTGGTCAATTCATCGCCAGATATTTCACCAGAATTCATTTTGGTTTCAATATCTTTGGCGCGCGATTTAATGTCCAATAATTTATCTTTGATAATCATATTATTTCACCTTTATCTTTTGGACAATCGCGTCCAGCGCCACAGATTCCTGAGCACCAGATTCCATATTTTTCAAAGACACGATTTTGTTTGCCACTTCATCGTCGCCAATGATGATGCTGTATTTTGCACCGATTTTATCAGCGTATTCAATTTGATTCTTGAATTTCTTATCTGTATCCAAATACGGCACAGCAACAATTCCGTTTTCGCGCAATTTTGCAACCAGTTCCATAGCATACGAAACATTTTGTTGTCCCATAACCAATACCGCTACATCAACAATATTTTCAAATCGTGATAAATCGATTTTATTATCGTCTAACAATGCAACCAGCATTCTTGAAACACCGACAGAACCACCTATGCCAACAATTTTCGTTTTTGAAAATTTAGACACCAAATTTTCATATCGCCCACCGCCACCAACTGCTGGAATTTCTGGAAAATTGTCTAAGAAAAATTCAAAAACTATACCAGTATAGTAAGAATGTCCGCGCATAATTGAAACATCAATTACCGCATTATTTACACTCATAGTTTTTAATATTTCTATCAAATCGTCCATTTCTTTGATTGATTCAGATAATTTGTCAGATTTAGATGCAAACGATTTATAACCAGACACAAAAACATCTTCTATAAGGTCCGCCTTTTGTTTGCCAATTATTTCACCCAAAGCATCATTAAAATCTGCAATTTTATCGCGTTTATCAATCAAAATAAATGTTTCACGGCTTTGTTTGTCATCCAATTCCAGATATTCAAACATCGCATTCCAAAACTTACGATTGCCGATTTTAATTGTTATTGAACCAATAAACTCTTGTACAGATTTATATACCTGTGCCAAAGTTGCGATAATTTCTGCTTCGTAATTCAAAGACAAATTATCAATTCCCATAATGTCAATATCCATTTGCCAGAATTCACGATAACGACCACGTTGTGGACGTTCGCCACGATAATTTCTTGCAAACTGATATGTTCGAAAAGGAAATGTCAAATTATTCAAATGACCTGCGATATAGCGCGCCAGTCCGACCGTTCCGTCATAGCGCAATCCCATTTTTGTATCACCCTTTTGGAACAAGAACATTTGGGTTTCTATCTCATCCCAGTTTTCTTTATCACTTAATACCTCTGCCCGTTCAATTGCCGGCAAATCAAGACGATTAAAGCCTGCTGTTTTTAACACATCTTGCATACGATTTGCGCAATAATCAAAACAGCGTTGTTGCGCAGGCAACAATTCTATAAATCCAGTCAAAGGTTTTGTTGGTTTCAAATCCATTTTTTCCACCCCTCAGTTAAATTAGTAAATTTATATCGTTTTTATAACGACAATTATATCATAAAAAATATAAATATGCTAGAGACACACGCCACGCGCGGCGTGATGTAAAAAAGATGAAAAAGATACAAATTTGTTATTCATCATACTCTATATTATAACGCACAATTTGTTATTTGCAACAAAAAAGCCCATAAATATGGGCTTTTTACAATTATCTGCGCAGACCGACAGTAAATTCGTCGCCCCAATCGGCTATTTTTTGTCCACCGACTGTGCAATTCAACGCATCAAAACCTTTTTCAACTTGACTTTTCTTTATCAAAATACCAGACACAACACCACCGACAGTGCCCAACACTACACCAGCCGTCAAATCAGATGCCAAACGCACAGTATTAAACGAACCATCTTCGGTTTTCCAAACGCTTTTACCAGAATCAACTTTGTCAAAAAACGTTTGCAAGTTTTCTCGTGCAGTCTTAGCCTTGGCTTCCAAATCTCTTTTTGTGTTATCGGTATCATCTGCAACTTTGATTTCTTTTATTTTAGACATGCCACCTTCCTCAGAATCAGATTCACCGGCATCACCAGAACCAGAAGCACCGTTATCAGAACCATTATTATCTGGTTTAAGCATCCCATGTTTCTTCAATATACTATCGCGTATCTCAGACCAACTTTTGCCATT
>CAMZAC010000032.1 GCA_947304085.1 uncultured Alphaproteobacteria bacterium | reverse complement strand
ATTTCTTCTTCTACAATTTCTTCTGATACAGTATCGGTTTCAGGTGTATCATCTTCACCTTTGGTAGACAATACAGACAAAATAGGAACAACCTTATCCGAAGAATTTTCGGGTTCTGAGTTTTCATTTATTTGTTGTTCGGACTGTTCTGGTTCAACGGTTTTACGACCGCGTTTTTGTTTTGATTTAACTGGTTTTTCTTCAACAACTGTTTCAATAGTTTCTATAACTTCTGTGGGTTCGTCTGTGATTATTGGTTCTGTGTTTGTATCTTCAACTAATTCTTCGGTATTATTTTCAACATCAACCGAATTTTCCAAGTTGGTTTCTGGGTTTAATGACAAGCTTGCGTCTTCTTTGTCAACAGGAACCCCAAACAGAACGGTGTTGGAATCAAGCTGTAAAGCATTACGAACCGTTTCAAAAGCAGCACGTATGTCGGCAATATTAAAAATTTCACTTCCAGAAATATAGATAATTTTCGTTTTCATAAACCAATTTCCTTATTTAATAAGATTATTATATCACATTTTAGGGTTGAACGCATATAAAAAATGTCTTACTATGATAATTATGTCAGATATAAAACAACAAATTTTTCAAGAGTTAGATTCTTTGCAGGCGATGGCTTTGCATTTGCGCGCAGATGCAACGTGTGCCAGTAAACAAACTGACTTAGAGGTGGCCATTTTAACCAAACAGGTAAAAAATCTGCGGGAAAAGAACGAACGTGCCAAAAATTTAATTGAAAAATCTGTTTCAATCTTAGAGAAATTAAAGAAATGAGTGTTGTATCAATACCTATTGTAAACAGAAATTATCCAATGGGCTGTGAAGATGGTCAAGAAGGTCGTCTGATAGAATTGGGGCGTATGGTTGATGCGCGCGCACGTCAAATTCTGGATAAAATTGGGCCATTACAAGAAAGTGCCTTGTTGGCGACACTTTGCATTGTTTTGATTGATGAAATACAAAATAAAACCCAAAAACCAACCGTTTCAGATGAAGATTTGCATGAAATATTGGCCCGTATTCGCGAAATAAAACATAAATTATCATAAAAACACGGATAAAAGTTAAAAGCTCACCTTTTTTTTGGGGGGGGCGTCGGTAATTTTTTTTGTGCGAATCGTTTTTTTTGTCCGTAAAAACAATAAATATGTCATGAATAGATAAAAAATTATCTGTAATAACATATTGAAAATACTATAGAATTGCAAGATTTGCAACATGATTCATAAATCGTGCTTGACATTTTTTTTTTTTGTGCAACTATATTCGTGGCAATGGGAATAATCCCAGCAAATAAAATAACAAAACAACAAAAGGAAATAAAAATGAGTATATTAGATTTTTTGGGTCCAAAAATTGCAGAACCAAAAGATTTTGATAAAGATTTGTTTATCAAATATTATGTAGAATATCATCGTTGTAGCTCGATTACACATATGGGAGAAGACGAGGCATACAGCTACTTCCTTGGGTGGTATAAGGATGAAAAGTTTTATTTTGATCGTACCCTTATATCGGATGAATGTTGGAATGATGAAAATGTAGCCACTAATAAAAAAGTGTTTAAGATGTGGTTATCAAGCAAACCAAAATTTATCTACTGGCCAGATTTTTTGCGGGACCCTAATAAGATAGATTTCGACTCTGACCATGTTTATGTAAAGTATTTGGCAAGACCTTTGTTATATGCACGTTTGTATCCACACAAAGAGATTTCCAAAGAAATATTATCTATCTTGCGTACTGTACAAACAACGTCTGAGAAAGATTTGCAAACAATTTATGATGTCATAGAAAAAATGTTTCAAGAAAAGAAAGCAAAAGAAGCCGAAGACAAACGACAGGCAGCAATGAATGTCTTGCTTGGCAAGAATAACCAAAGATAATACCGCATTAAACACAAACACCGCACAATCGTGCGGTGTTTTTTCAACCTTTCGCCTTGTCATCAAAAGGGGAATTGTCAGTTTTGGTTCCCCGCCCATGGCGGGGTGGCACGAAGTGCCGGGGAGGGTAATCTGGATTATTCATAATAATGAACATCTGGAACAATATTTTGTTTTTTATTCACGAACATATTTGCGTGCTTGAACATCTTTACCAACCCGCCCCAAGCGGGGAACCAAGATTGTTCCAAAAGAAACCCAAAAAATTTATATCAATTTACCTATTGCAACGGCTGTATCGCACATGCGGTTGGAAAAGCCCCATTCGTTGTCATACCAAGCGCTTATATGTAAAACATTGCCGTCAACAACGTTGGTTAATGCGGTGTCTACAACAGCGCTGTGTGAATCATGTGTAAAATCAACAGATACCAATGGCTTTTCACAACATGCTAAAATTTGCGATTGGTTTGCCATGAATACTTTATTTACAGATTCTTTTGTCAGTTTTTTATTCATGTTCAACACTAATTCAACCAAAGATACATCTGGGGTTGGAACGCGAACAGATATTCCGTCTAATTTACCAGCCAGTTTTGGCAAAACTAACCCAATTGCTTTGGCTGCACCAGTACTGGTTGGAACCATAGACAAATTTGCAGCACGTGCACGTCTGAAATCTTTGTGGTTTTTATCTAATAATTGCTGATCACCTGTATACGAATGAACAGTTGTCATCCAGCCACTTTTTATGCCAAACTTTTTATCCAAAATATTTAATACAGGTGCCAAACAATTTGTCGTGCAAGACGCGTTTGATACAATAATATCTTTCTTGGTTAATTTATTATCATTTACACCAAAAACTATTGTTTTATCTGCACCAACAGACGGGGCAGATACTAATACACGTTTGGCGCCATTTTCAATATGAACGCGTGCCTTGTCTGCACTGGTGAATAAACCAGTACATTCCATAACAATATCTATTTTTAACTTTTTCCAAGGTAGTTTGGACGGATCACGTTCAGATAGGCATTTGATTTTATTTTTTCCGACAACAATATATTCGCCACTTTGTTTAACAGCCATTGGTAATTTGCCATGCACAGAATCATATTCTAACAAATAAGCATTTTGTTCAACGGGTGTAATATCGTTGATTGCAACAAATTCAATGTCTTTGCGACCAGATTCTAATGCTGCCCGTAAAACCAGACGTCCAATACGTCCAAAACCATTTATAGCCACGCGAATTTTTTTCATGTTAAAACCTTCCTTGTTGTTATCTGTATTGTATCGTATTTAGGGCAAAAATACAATTTGATTTTTTTCAATGAATTACTTGAAATTGATAACAGGGCTTTTATAATTTATTGTATGAAAACGAAATCTTTGATTATCACAGGTCCCACAGCATCAGGCAAATCAGACTTTGCACATAAGTTGGCATTGAAAATAAATGGTGCGATTATAAATTGCGACAGCGTTCAAATTTATCGTGGTATTGAAACTGTATCTGCATCGCCTTTTGCTGGTATGAAAACCGAAACATTTGATGTTGTGGACGGTGTCCCATACAGATTGTTTTCAATATTGCCTTTGTCTGAACATTTAAGTGTTGCAGATTATTTGCGTTTGGCGACCGATGCATTTAATGAAGTTGTCGCGATGGGTAAAATACCGATTTTTGTTGGTGGCACAGGATATTATATAAATGTTTTAATCAATGGTATTTCTTCAATTCCAGAGGTTTCACAAGAAACCAGAAAACGTGCACGCGATATGGTCAAAAACAATATAGATGAAGCGTATAAGTTATTGCCAAGCGACTTTGTTAAAACAGACCCACAACGCACAGCACGTGCACTGGAAGTTTTCTTGGAAACCGGCAAACCTTTATCAGATTGGCAAAAATTGCCAAGGACAAGGGCTTTAGTGCCTGATGCTTATAAAATACTTATAAATCCAAACCGCGAATTGTTGTTGGAACGTATCGCAAAACGTGTGCCGGAAATGGTTTCTGGTGATGCTTTGGCTGAGGCAAAAACTATAACCGCAAATAATATGGAAGAAAACCGTGCTATTGGCACAGAACAATTATGCAAAATGTTGCGTGGCGAAATATCACAGCAAGACGCTATAAATAACTGGGTTACAAAAACTAACCAATACGCGAAAAGACAGCGGACTTGGTTCAAGACGCAATATAATCCTGACTATCAGATTTTGCGTGTTCCAACAGATACAGATTTGGAAAAAGTGATTGAAAAAATATCATAAAACCAGTATGTTGAAAGTATGTTCAAAACTGGTGACATTGTCAAAGTTCTTATACCAAATGTAATAAACACAGGCTATGATTATCGCCTGACCGCGCCTGCAGATATTGGTGCTTTTGTTCGTTGCACAGTTATGAACAAACAATATATTGGGGTTATTATTGGAGCGGGGGACAGCAATCTTGAATCATCAAAAATAAAACCAATAATTGAGGTTTGTAATCTTGGACATTTGTCAAAAGCGGACATAGATTGGATATATAAAATGTCTGATTGGACTTTGATGACGCCAGGTGCAGTATTGCGTTTGATTGTAAATGTGCCAGACGCTTTTAACCCAGCGTCAATTGAGCAATTATATGCGTTTAATTTTAATGATGATTTCAAAATGACAGATGCGCGCCAGGCGGTATATGATGCTTTTCAATCAAATGATAATGATGCGATGTCAGCAAACGATATTCAAAATATTGCGCGTGTCAGCCCGTCTGTCGTGAAAACAATGATAAAAAACGGAATTTTAATTCCTGTTCAGCAGCGCGTAAAAAATAAAACAATGTTTGATTATACATATCGCGATATGGGGACTGTTGTTTTAAATGATGAACAGCAATCGGCTGCAAATGAAATAGCCAACGCTTTGAATCAAAATACATTTTCTGTACATTTATTGGATGGAATAACAGGTTCAGGCAAGACCCAGGTTTATTTTGATTCTGCTTTGCGTGCGTATAATGCAGGCAAATCTGTTCTGTTGATGATGCCTGAAATCGCATTGACTGCCCAGTTTATGTCCCGTTTTGAAAAGCGTTTTGGTGCACCGCCTGTGGTTTGGCACAGCAATTTGACGGCTGCGCGTCGGCGTGATATTTGGCGTGGTGTTGCAGATGGTTCAATCAAAATGGTTGTTGGAACACGTAGTGCTTTGTTTTTACCGTGGCAAAATTTAGGGTTAATAGTTGTTGATGAAGAACACGACACATCTTATAAGCAAGAAGATATGGGAAATTATCATGCGCGTGATATGGCTATTTTGCGTGCGAAAATCGCGAATTTCCCAGTGGTTTTGGCCAGCGCTACACCGTCTGTTGAAACTTTGCATAATGTTGCGCTGGGGAAATACAAGCGTCTGCGTTTAATGTCGCGTTTTGGTGGTGCCCAATTACCAAAGATTGAAACCATAGATATGCGCGTGCAAAGACCTGAATCATATACACTCGATAAAGATTCTGAAAACGAAGTATCTGGCAATTTATCGCCACAATTATGCGAAGCAATATCAGACACTTTGGCACAGCACAGACAGGCTATGTTGTTTATAAATCGTCGTGGCTTTGCGCCAATTGTGCAGTGTAAAAAATGCGGTTGGGTTGCGCAGTGCCCCGATTGTTCTGTTGGTATGAATTATCATAAACGTATTGGTAAATTGTTATGCCATATGTGCGGAAAAACTGTCGCCTTACCAGATAAATGCCCTCAATGCGGAAATGATGTTTCTATGCGTGGTGTGGGATTGGAAAAGATTGAACAAGAAATATCTGTGAAATTTCCAAATGCGCACACAGCATTGGTTTCCAGCGATACAATAATTTCGCGCGAGGCATTGGAAAGATTGGTTCATAAAATGGAAGACGGCGAAATAGACATAATCATCGGCACCCAGATATTGGCCAAGGGACATCATTTCCCAAATCTGACTTTGGTTGGTGTTGTTGATGCAGATATGGGCTTGTTTGGCACAGACTTTCGTGCAGGTGAACATACTTTTCAACAACTGTTTCAAGTTGCAGGTCGGGCAGGGCGTGGTGAATTTCCTGGGCGCGTTTTATTGCAAACATACCAGCCGGAACATCCGGTTATAACGGCAATATGTAAAGGGAATAGGGATGAATTCTTTGCGTCTGACATGGAATCACGTAAAAATGCAAAAATGCCTCCATACGGTCAATTGATTGCGGTAATAGTAGAGGCAGACAAAGAACCAACATTGAAAAAATATTGTGAACAATTATCAGATGCAGCACCAAATTTAAGTGGTGGAAAAATAATGGGGCCAATCGCAGCGCAAATTTATCAAATTCGCAATTGGTACCGTATGCGTTTTTTGGTCGCGGGCGAGGCGAAAGCAAACCTGCAACCCATAGTGCGTGATTGGCTGAACAAAGTAAAACAGCCTGCCAACGTGCGTGTAAAAATCGATGTCAACCCACAAAATTTTATGTAGAAAAAAGCCCTGAATTACAGGGCTTTTGATTAACGACCGTTTTGGTTGTTTTTAAGGTTTTCAGCGCGTTTGGCTTTTATACTTTGTATCTGATTGTATATGAAATTACCAGTTACCCCCAACCCATAACATGCGCCAAGAAAGACAAAGGTTTCGAACATTACATCTATCCATTTAACAGGTTGTTTAAGCCCCGAACCAACCAGCAGCCCAATAAAATATGGGCATGTAAATTTTACAGACGTGTTAAATATTTTATCAAATTGGATAGACGGTTTTTCTGATTGTGACATTTTTTATCCTTTTGTTATGGACAAGATAAAGTAATAACAACAAATGTCAAGTTTTTAGAATGTTACACAATTTCTGTAACAAGACGCAAAGCAACGTATATTTTTACAGTAGTATGCTTTTAATCGTTATTTCGCACCGAATCAGACATTTTTGCTTTTAATTTCTGGGTGGCTTCATTTATTTTGTTTTTCAGATTCTTTATTCCTTTGTTGAACACATCAACCTTTGATTCTGATTGTAGCACCACAATTTTATTTTTGTATTTTTCATCTAGTTCTATAATTTTTGTGTTTCTGCCAACAATTATTTCTGCATCGGTTAAATCTGTGCCACTTAAATCGATTTCTTTTACATTACTGAAACTACATTTA
>CAMZAC010000031.1 GCA_947304085.1 uncultured Alphaproteobacteria bacterium | reverse complement strand
AGTTTTTCAAATTCGGGTGTATAGTGGTCATCTTGCATCATTTCTGAGATTTTTGTATGCAAGAAATCTAATTCACCAGACAATTTTGATTTTGCATTCAATAAATTATCTTTTTCTGAATCTGATAATTTATCTTTGTCAGCTTTTAGTATTTTATCGTCAGTCACAGTTAAGCTGCGAGTCAATTCGTTATATTTCTTTAAATAGACCTTTAAATCAGACATTTGACGATAGTGTTGATTGCGAGCTTGTTCAAGTTGGTATGTTCTTTTTTGCAATAAAGGTCTGTGATATATGTATACATACGTGGCCCATGCTGCCCAAATTGACATTGTGATAATTACGCAAAATTTGGCAAAACGCCAAAAACTACTTTGCTGATATGTATGAACATTACCATCTGTTGTGTCCATTACGGTACAGTCTCGTGGTGGAAATAATATTGTGATGCCACGCCAAACCAACCGAAACGGTGCTGTTAACAGCTCCCACAAAGATGAAAAATATCTTGCTATGAAACTTATCATTGTGCCTTAATTTTAGCCAACAACATATCAATAGTCAAGCCAGACCGTAAAATTGATTCATTATTCATATTTGCACCATTATAAAGGGTTGTGCCTGTTCGAACTCCTTGACGGGCACGTATCAAGACCCGTTCAGCAGAATTTTTATTACTGAATAATGGAAATATTTGAATATCGCCAAAATGTTTGTCGTGTAAAACAGATATAATGATGTCAAGTGTTCGTGTGTCGGATATAATGCAAAAATGTCCGGATGGACGAACCCGGGCTGCGCTTTTCTTTATCCATTTTGCAATATCAACGCCGTGATGTGCATTATGGTTTGCGGGTGTTCCATTAAAATATGGTGGATTTGTTATAACTAAATCAAATGTTTCAGATGTAGTCCAATTTAAAATATCTGCGTTTACAAGAGTTATTTTTCGATTGTTTAGTTCCATATTTTCTTTGCATGCGTTTAACATTTCTGGTGAAATATCAATGCCTGTATAATGTGCAGATGGGTTATGTGTCATTAAACATAATGATACCCCACCTGTTCCGATACCGATATCTAAAATTTTTTTTGAATTTGTCGGTGCATACGCTGCCAGCCACACTGCATCAGATGTTGGGTTATAAACACCGCGCTTCATAATGACGCGTCCATTTAATAATGTAAAATTTCCTTGTTTTTCAGACACACCTATATAATAATTCAGAAAAGACAAAAGGCAAGCAAATGTTAAACGATGTTTTGGTGGCTACTACTGCGGTTAGTTCTTTCAATAATGCGGCATTATTAAGTCCGCTGTTCTTGTCTGTGGGTATTTTAACGGTGCCCTTGTTTTTTATTGTATATTTATATGGTAAAGATTTTGTTTCTAAATTAGGCTGGAACAATCAAAATGCGGAATTATACTCTGGTGGTTTATCTGCGTTGTTTTTGATGCTATGGTTGTTGTTTTTTGGTGGAAATTACGCGGTAATACGTGACAGTATGTCTGTGCTACCATTAATATTGGGTGTTGTTTTGTTTTTTTGTATGATAGTTGTGTCCAATAATATAATTCAATTTAAATTTTTTGATAAATTATGTAAAAGCAAATTAAAATGGTTGATGTTATTTTTGATATTATTGGGTACTGTTTTATCAAGTATGATGACGTGGTGGGGTATATTATTACAAGTAAGTGCTGTTTTATGCGGTGCAATAATAGGATGCAGATTAAAAAGGAATCATTCGTGGGTTTCAATGGTTTCTTGGATTTTCGGTATAATGGCGGTTTTGATTTTGATGCAACCCGAATATTTTAGGTTCGGACAATTGGGGCATTTAACTATGGCTCACTTGTTTATGGTTGTGTTAACTGGTTTTTTCGCTATAACTACACTGATAACAAGGTATGTAAAAGCGCACGCAGCGATTTATCAAAGTGCTTTTGTTAAATTGAAATGGTTGTTGCGCATAGTTGCTTTGTTGGCATTGATATTGTTTGTCTCTACTGAATCAGTTCCGGTATTTATTGGTCTGTTGATGTCAATCGGATTGTTAGAGGCTTTATCAATATATCATAATACAAAGACTGCGGATAATATGTTTAGACAATCTTGGGCGGCATTAATAATTTGTTTGGGTGTGATGATTATTTGTCCTGTTATCAGCGCAATCGGGATTATATATTTAACTTTTGTCTCAAATAAAGTTAAAATCAAAGATTTTCTGCGGTTGTTATAATTTGTTATTTTTATTGAATACAATTTTTTGGTTTTTTTTCGTATAATGGTCACAAATAAATTAAAATAAATGGATAAAAATGGCTACGATTATAGACCCTAGTGCAGTTATTAAACCTGGCGCGGTTATTGGTAAAGACTGCAAAATTGGACCTTTTTGTATTGTTGGTTCAAATGTTGTTTTGGGTGACCGTGTTGAATTGGTTTCAAATGTTGTAATTGATGGAAAAACCTCTATTGGTGATGATTCAATTGTGTATCCATTTGCCGTTCTTGGTGTGATGAGCCAGGATTTAAAATGGCAGGATGAATCTGCTATGACGGGTTTACGAATTGGGAAAAGATGTAAAATTCGTGAATATGTGACAATTCATTCTGGAACCCCTGCTTCTGATGGAACCGAAATTGGTGATGATTGTCAAATTATGGTAAATGCGCATGTTGGTCATGATTGCAAGATTGGAAATAATGTTGTTATGTCTAATTTAGTTCAGGTTGCTGGTCACGTAGAAATCGAAGATTATGCAATTTTATCTGGGGGATCTATGGTATTGCAATTTGTTCGTATTGGACGTAATGCCTTTATTGGTGGGATGAGTGGTGTTGGTAATGATGTTCTGCCATATGCTATTTATGATGGTGCGCGTGCCGTTTATCGCACAATAAATCGTGTTGGTTTGATGCGTCATGGTTTTACCAACGAAGATATGCATGCTATTCACAATGTTTATTGTTCTGTGTTTGGATGCGAAGATTCTGATGCAAAGACTGTTAAAGAAAGATTAAACAAAGTTCGCAAAGAAGTTAAAAATAATCGCTATGCAATGGATGCAATAGATTTTATTGAAAATCGTTCTAAACGTGGTATAGGAACGGGAAAAAATGACCAACATTAATAAAAAAGTATTTATCATTGCTGGAGAGGTTTCTGGTGATGTGTTGGGCGCAAAAATTATGCACGAAATGCCAGGTGTAGATTTTGTTGGTATTGGTGGCGCACATATGGCGGCCGAAGGATTAAAATCATTATTTCCTATGTCTGATTTGTCGGTGTTGGGAATATTTGAAGTGCTTGCGCATGCGAAAACTTTGACACATAGGATAAAGCAAACTGTAAATGCGATTTTACAAGAAAAACCAGATATTGTTTTAACTATAGATTCGCCTGGATTTGCAAAATCTGTTATAAAAAAAGTAAAAGCACATTCTGGTTCAAAATCAATGCGTTTTTATCATGTTGTTGCACCTCAGGTTTGGGCGTGGGGTAAATGGCGTGCAAAAAAATATGCTAAAATCTTTGATAAATTGTATGCTTTTTTTGATTTTGAGGTCCCCTATTTTACTAAATATGGTCTGGAAACGGTTTCTGTTGGTCATCCAATCGCAGATGGTTTAGATAAATACAAAGCAGATAAACCAAACACAAAAATAATTGCTTTGGTTCCAGGAAGTCGTATGAACGAAGTTAGAAAATTGATGCCATTGTTTCAAAAAACTGTCGAAATGTTAAATTTGTGTGGTTATCGTGATTACAAATTTGTTATACCAGTTGTAGAAACGACAGAGGCATATATAAAAAATCATATTAAAAATTGGAAAGTAAAACCAGATATTATTCCTGCAAAACAAAGATACGATTTGTACGCGAATACATATATTGCAATTGTTGCCAGTGGAACTGTTTCCGCGGAACTTGCAATAATGCATATACCAACGATAGTTGTTTATAAAATGAATCCGTTGACTGTTATGTTAGCGCACATTTTGTTGCGAATAAAATGGGTGTCCTTGATAAATATATTGATGAATAAAACAATATACCCGGAATTGCTGGGACGCAATGCCACACCATATAATATAATGAATTGCTTGCAACAGTTGACTTTGCCAGCAAAAAGAAAGCGCATGATTGCTGATTTGGAAAAAGCAGACACAAAATGGCAACATGCCGGTCAAAAGCCTGCCAGCGTAATTGCTAATGATATTTTAAAATAAATTAATATTTTTTTAATTGTTATTTTGCAAGGATGCAGATCATTTTTTTATCTAAGTCTGATGTATAGCCGCATAAAACATCTGTGGAGTTTTCTTGATTTGTTGTTGTTGTTGTTGGGCATAGTTGTCCTGTTGATGAATATACAACTTGAACACACCAGTTATCGCTATATTGTACATCTGGTTCATAGTCTTTTATTCGTATCATGTCTTCTGTGCATATTGGATCAGCCTGCGATGAAATGAAAACAGTTGATTTTACTGGTAGTAATGGTTGACAAGTTTCAATTGTTCCATTTTTACTGCGGTAATAGCCGTTTTCCCAACATGAACACGCACCCCAAGATTGAACATCAACTGTATAACTGTAATTTGCAGGACACATATCTTCGTTTGTTTTAAAGTTATACCAGTAATTGAAGTTTCTACTATTAGGATAATCACTGGATCCACTACAAGATATTGGCTCATCATAAAAGACAGAATAGTTTGCTATTTTGCAAAAATTACTGGAACTATATCCTAACGATTCTGCTATACGAGCTTCTACAAAGGCACCATGCAACTGGCTACATTGTATTGAAAGGTTATCTATAATTTTTGTGTAAACTTCACTAGCAACGCCATGTGGACGCAAATTGCGATTAATAACAACAGGGTCATCTTCTGGCACATATCTATACTCGTTATCCCCATATTTATCAAATCCACCAAAAATATGGTCTATATTATCTTTACAACCTTCTGTGTTTGCCAATTCTTGTGCGCACTTAGATAATACCTTTTTAGTTTCAGTAGGAGGATCACCGGTTATTTCATAAAGACTAAACCAATCAAGTGCTTTCCCTGCAGATATCAACCCGCCCTGTAAAGAATAAAAGTTTTCATAACCGGGGCCACCGAATGAATCAAAACAATTTTGAACAATCTGTCGACAATTCTGTTCTGAATCATATTTGGTCTTTTTAGTCATATATTCACTTACAACGTCATCAGCAAACATTTTATTACAAGATTCTATATAATCGGTACACATTTCTTGTGTTAATTTAAATATAGCAGGTTTTAAGTTAGTTATGGCGCTTCCTGTTAAATTAGCTATTGCAGTTTCAATAGCTACAGTTTGTTCATCATAACATGCAGCTACAATATCCAGACAACTATCTTGAATTTGTTTTACCTTTGCTTTTTGAGCATAATAGATATCTAACAATGCCCTGTCCAGATATTGTTGCCAAACGAAATCAGCTTTTTCATCACATTTATCAAGTGCATCTGTGGCAAACTTTTTTGTTTTATGTTCAAAAAAATTAACAAAGTTTTTATTTGATGATATTGAAGACAGTTTTTGATTTTGAATATTTTCATTTGACTTAAACGTTAATAAAGAGCCAAGTTCATAGAAATTTTTGACCCCAGTCAAAGGCGCACCGGTCGTCACATCTATAAATTGCCCATAGTCCAAACATTTATGATAACCTTCCCCACAAACTTCTTCGTTTTGAACAGCGTTTTCTACATTTGCAAGACACGTTGCAATATCATCAGAATTATGTTTTTGACGGTTTTCTACACGTGCTAAATCTAACATAGCGCTGGTTTCATACTTTGAAGACTTCAAAGTTCTTTGTTGATTTACAAGTGCAGATTCTACTGTATTACAGTCTTGTTCAATTGCCATCAGATAAGCATTTACAGCACGTTGCAAAGATGCTGTATTACAATCACCAGAGACGGCATCTCTGCATTGTGGATATACAGCCTTGTATAAGTTATTACCATTATAAGCAGCGATAAGTTGACCGTAATCATTCATACCAAATGCATGTGTCATATCTTCTGAAACGGTGATGCTGTTCAAACTTTTATATTTTCCGCCAACCGAAGCGTCTTCCCCTTTGATAGCGTTCATAATAGCTTGTAATAATTGCTTTGATGTAGATGTGTCTTCTTGTAAGGCTTTTTCCCCTTCCGTAGCGGTCTTCATAGCTGTTGCCTGGTCTGCGGTCATACCAACAACATCCAAATTTTCGGTGAATTCAGTTAAGCGTTCCGCAACATTTTGATATGTATCAGAAATTTCTTGGTATTTGAACACTTTATCATTACAAGAGCATCTTCTGAAATTATCATTTTTTAATTGGCAAAACTGATCCATACATTTAAAGAAAGCAGTTTTGCATTGTTCATATTCAATGCCTGTGCGTGTTTCACCACGCGCTGAATTACCAGTAGTTGTTGCCGCACGTGCAGATACATTTTGTGTTTTTATTATAGACGTTCTTTGTGTTTTTACAGATTGTCTTACGGGTGTTCGTGTTGTGACGATTTGTTTTGTAGCACGAGGTTTTAGTGTGTTAACGGGACCGGCTGTTCGTGCAGCAACAGATTTTTTTACAGCAGAACGATTTGTGATAGAACGAGAACTTTGTGTTGAAACAGTATTGTTTTTTCCGCGAATTACGCTGTTTTCATCACGTGTCGCCCCAGCCGCGCTGAACACGCAGACAATAGCAGAACAAATAAATGTTAAAAACTTCTTCATCTCTGACAAAGATTTTATCAAAAATATTCTATGTGGGGCAAGCAAAAATACATAAAACAATGATAATTTTTGTTGAATTTTTTTAATTTTTCTTGTTGCAAAAGTTTTGAATATGGGTTATTATCTACTGTGCTTTTTAATGGGCATATGGCGGAATTGGTAGACGCGCTAGTTTCAGGTACTAGTGGTAGCGATACCTTGGAAGTTCGAGTCTTCTTATGCCCACCATATGTTTGAAGAAGAGTTTTTGGGGTTGTAGCTCAGTTGGTAGAGCGCTGCGTTCGCAATGCAGAGGTCGTGAGTT
>CAMZAC010000030.1 GCA_947304085.1 uncultured Alphaproteobacteria bacterium | reverse complement strand
TGCAGACCACCACTGGTTTTATAAACATTATTATTAAACTTTCCACCAGAATGCAAGGTTGTTAAAATAACCTCTAACGCAGACTTACCCGGATATTTTGGATGTTCATCAACAGGTATTCCACGACCATCATCTGTGATTTCTATGGTCTTGGAATCTATTAAATTGACGACGATTTTTTTTGCAAAGCCAGCCACCGCTTCGTCAATAGAATTATCCATAATTTCAACCGGCAAATGGTGCCACGCCTTTTCGTCAGTTCCACCAATATACATACCAGGGCGCAGACGAACCGGCTCTAATCCTTCCAGCACTTGAATATCTGATGCATCATATTTATTCATCACACTTCTCGCTTTTTTATCATAATATTATTAGAACATTTTTGACATTGGTGCAAGCGATAAAAAACAGCAAAAATAGTCCCATAACACACTTGATTTTTATTATAAATAACCTATATATTTTATACAAAAAGAATTAAACAGGTACCAAAATGAACAAAAATCCGTATGAAGTATTGGGCGTATCCAAAGACGCCAGTGATACAGACATTAAAAAAGCCTATCACAAATTGGTTATGAAATATCACCCTGATAAAAACCCAGGCGATAAATCTGCCGAAGAAAAGTTCAAGGAAGTCAATAACGCTTTTGATATATTGAAAGATCCACAAAAACGCGCTGCGTATGACAGATTTGGCGATGCAGCATTTGCAGGTGGCAACGGGGCCAGCGCAGGCGCAGGTTTCGGTGGCAATCCATTTGGTAATGGCGCATTTCACTTTAATATGGGTGGTGGCGAAGGCATGGGCGGAATGGAAGATATCTTACGCGAAGCTATGCGTGGTTTCGGCTTTGGCAGTGGTTTTGGTGAACCTGGTCGTGGTTCTGCCAGACAACCCAGCGGACGTGACTTATTAGACGAAGTTGTAATATCTCTGAAAGACGCCTTTTTCGGCACAACGCACACAGTAAAATTTTCTAGTGCGGTAAAATGTGAAAAATGCGATGGCAACGGCACAGCCGACGGCAAACCTGCCCCAAAATGTTCAACATGTGGTGGCAGCGGTTATGTCCATGCACGTCAGGGCTTTTTCGCGGTTGAAACGCCATGTCCAGATTGCAATGGCTTGGGACGCAAGATTGATAAAAAATGTTCTGTGTGCGGTGGCACTGGAACCGTCAATAAACAAAGAACTTTGGATGTAAAAATCCCTGCTGGAATTCAAGACGGCGCAAGATTGCGCATGGCCGGTATGGGCGAAGCTGGTCCAAATGGTGGCCGCGCAGGCGATTTCTATCTGGATATACGTGTCAAGCCAGATAAAAAATTTGAACGCGTTGACGATGATTTGTTAATGCATATGGATATAGATTTTCCAACCTTAGCAATGGGCGGTGAAATAGAGATCGAAACCATAGACGATAAAAAGTTATCAGTCAAAATACCATCTGGAACCCAGGTTGGTGAAAGATTGAGAATTCGCTCACACGGTATGCCAAACGGACATGGTGGCTTTGGTGATTTATATATTGAAATCGGAATTATAATACCAAAAAAACTAACCGAAAAACAAAAGAAGGCACTAGCTGATTTTGCAGGAATAAAACCTGAAAAGGTTTTAAATACATATATAACAACACCCACCTTTGCGGTGGGTGATTCTTTCTCCTTCTGACAAAGCAAACTTTTTACTGCGAACCTATTTACATAATTTTATCATATCATCTAATTCCGCATTTAATATCAAATCAGATATTTTTTGCGATTCGATTTGGTTTAACGCATAAACAACTGTTGCATGATCACGCCCACCGCAAACATTACCGATTTCAGTAAGCGACATATTTGTTGCGCTCTTCAATGCAGCCATCATAACCTGACGCGCACGAACTAAACGACGCGCACGTGAATTGCCACAAATTTCATCATATGACACACACATTTTTTCACACATAGATTTAACCATCGCAATTGGTGTTTTATTCTTTGATAATGTATCACCCAATAATTTTGCGGCTATATCCATGTCAACACGTTCACCCATCAATTCAGAATATGTTTTAATTTTATTTATAACACCGTTTACCAAATTACCATCTGCAGCGATTCGTTTTGATAATTCATCAGCCACAGCTATATCAACACCACCACTCAACAACATAGAACGGCGAACATACGCATTTGGTGCAACAACATCAACAACCAAACCAGATGCAAACAAAGATTGAATTCGTCTGTCAAAACCAGTTAAAGCATTTGGTGCCATATTTGCAGTCAACACAATATTTTTTCCCATATCACGCAAATCTGATACAAGTTGCATAAATTCATCAGTCGTAGCACGTTTCCCAGCCAGCGCACATACATCATCTAAAATAAATGTATCGCAATTACGGCAATAATCTTTAAATGCAAATATTGTTTTATCGCGCAAACTGCGTGTGAAGTCTGCAACAAATTGACCGCCGGACATCATTAAAACACGATTAACCGATTCAACACAAATACAATTGGCCAACAAAGATTTACCGCAACCGCTGGGACCATAGATGAATAATTGTGAAAAAGATGCATTTCCAGATGCTATTTTTTTACAAGCCATCAACGCAAAAGTATTTTCATCTGAACAAACAAAACGATTAAAACCATCTTTGTTTTTTGTATTTCTTGCAACAGCTTTTTCAGATGGGGTATATGCACACACAACATTATCATTTGCGGTATTTACGATATTTGCAGACGAACGAACACATATATTCAAACCCAAACCAAATTCAGAAACAATTGTAGAAAGATTTTCACCATAAACATTTTTAACATAGTCCGCAGCAAATTGATTATGAGCAACCAAATTCAAACAACCATCACACAATTCAAACTGTAAAGGCGCAATCCAAGATGTGTATCCAGCAGAATCTGTTTGAGCAGAAATCGTTGCCTTGATTGATTCAATATTTACAATTTGTTTTGTTGATGCTTGCATGTCGTTTGCGCCTTTTCCTTTCTTAAAAGAGTTTCCTGCCTGTGCATTTTTGGGTGCAAAAGTCACCCACATAAACATGTAATTCCGAAGTCCTTTCAGAATTAAATATTTATATTGCCCTACTCTTTTCTCTCACTTACTGATTGATTTGTTTCAATCATTTTTGATTACAAAAACAATTTATAAGATTTATTTCTGTTTGCAATCAAATGTTAACTTATTTTTGAACATTTAGTTTTTGACACCGATTCGTTTTTTTCCCTGATTTTCGCACTTTGTATATACACTGTATAGACATAAATAAAATTAATTTAAAACATAACCACCATCTTGTTTTCTTATTAAACCTTGTAATTCCAAGACCACTAAATCAGCCTTGATTTCCGCAACACTTTTTTTGACAAGATTTGCCAATACAGATTCTGACACAGGAATCATTCCTAACTTATCTAAAATATCATTTTTGTATGCGTAATTTTTTGTCCTGCTTAATAATTTTTCATCACAAAAAAACTCATTACTTGACATACATAATGTAGCATCACCATTTTTAATTAACAAATTAGGTCCAACACTACGTACATCAGATGGATGTCCAGGCACCGCAAATACTTGTTTTTTATAATCTAATGCGAATCGTGCTGTTGTCATACTACCAGAATGAACATCTGCTTCTCCTAAAATCAAAAAATCAGATAAACCAGCAACCCAACGATTTCGTTGAACAAAATTCTGTGCAATTGGTTTTGTTCCCACAGGTAATTCACTTATTACAACGCCTCTGTCTAATATTTCATAATAAAGCGATTCGTTTTCTGGTGGCCATATATAATCAACACCCCCAGCAACAACAGCGATTGTTTGTGTATTCCCATTTGCACGCAATGCACCAATATGTGCTGCTGCATCTGTTCCCATTGCCAGGCCAGACACAACCGCGAAATCATGTTCCGCAAATTGACATGCCATATCGGACATAAAATTCATACCAGCACTTGTTGCGTGACGGGTTCCAACCATAGCGACAGTTTTTTTTCTCAGAGTGTCTGTATTTCCACGCGCAGTTATAACTATCGGATGATTTTTTATATTTAACAGATTTTTTGGATATCGAGAATCTGTATCGTCTATGTATTCAATTCCAAAAGAATACGCATTATCCATTTCTCGTCTTACATTATCTATAAAATCATCAGTCAAATGCAAAGAATCTAAAACAGATTCTAAATCACCAAACTCAGCCAACAAACTATTATATTTTGCTGGCCCAATTTTTGGACTTCTTAAAATTAAAAGTTTATTTAATAAATCACTCATAACAAAAAAAATTGTAGAACAAATCTACAATCTTTTTAAAGAAAAAAAACAAACCAACATTTTATTCCAAAGTGACATAAATCTTGGCCCGTCCTTCCTCTGCACTTACATTAGGTTCACCAATGCTTATAGTATCCATATTGCGATTAAAAAGTGTAACATCTGTTGTAATCTGAGACTCAGAACCAGGCTCTACATTTACATTTTCTATATTGGTGACACGATTTGATATAGCGTCTATTCTATTATTAATTTCATCCAGATTAACAGGCTGCTCTGTATTATTATTTATAATAGTAGAACCACCTATCACACGCGGTCCCTTCGCTGTGCTAAAAATTTTTGTTTGTACACTCATCGGAAAACGTGCTGTAGAGCCAGAAACGGCGCCTTGTATTCCGGTTTTTGCTGATTTAGCACGAAGAGAACCAACACGCGCAACTCCTGCACCAGATTTATTCGCAGATGCACTAAGTTTTTTTGGGGTCACTTTACTTGCTACTGCCCCAGATACTCCAGCAACATGCCCTGCCCCACCCAATTGACGAACAGACGGAGCTCCAAATGCAACCATTGTAAAAAACAACAAAAACACAAAAAGACAATGTTTCATACTTAAACCCCTGTTATTTATTTATCTCTTTATACAAATCTGTATACAAACTGCAGTCATCGTCAGACCGATCTTTACAATATTCAGAAATCTGCTTTAAGTTTTCATTATACTCGTCAAACTTAACTTTATCTTTCTTTTTTAATGCTAACAGCTCATTTTTATATAAAGTCTCTTTTTTGACACTACTACTTTTTTGCCCCATCACCTTACCACCAATTAAGTCATTTCCAAACAATTCCATTGCACCAACCCCAAGTCCTACACCAGCAACAGTTGTTGCTACTATACCACCAATACGGGCACCTTTTCTTGCTTCCAATATACGATCTTCCATTTTCTTTTTACTGACCCAGCTACCACAAACAATCGGTTCACCCCACATAAAATATTTTGGTTCAATATCAGATACCTTTATCCTTGATTCGTTAGTAGAATTCAATTCTACACGAACAAAACATACATTGTTTTCAGGGTGTTCAACATCTTCAACCATACTTGCATAATCACTGGTATTGCTGTATTTCGATGCCCAGACAAAAGTATTCCCTATACCAATATTATTATTAATACATGCGTTGCGTTCCGCTTCTCGCATATCAACAACTTCTTCATCTGGCTGTGGCTCTTCAGGCTTATCAGCATTATTGTCACCAGCACCGACAGTTTTGATAGGATCCGCAACTTTTGGTGAAGAACTCAACTGATTAACCGATGCAGTATAATGCGGTGAACTCACAATACGATTCGACATCGTGACCCGCCCTATCTGTGCAGCTTCTGCCCAGAAACCAGTCAAAACAAAAACTAACGCAGAAATAACATACTTCATTTCGCTTCCCTCTTATAGTCGCCATTATATCACAAAACCCATTAAAAAACAAATATTATCTAAGACAAACATTAATTATTTTTTCCATTTCCACTCAATTTTTGATTCTTTACCAGAAATCAAACGCACAACATTTTTACTGTGGCGTAATAAACAAAGGACAGCTATTGCCCAAAAAGCAAACCCAACCCCATTGCTAATAACAAAACCTAAAATTGTCATTACAACAAAGGCAATTAATGCACCCGCCGAAGAATATCCTGTCCCCAAAGCAACCAAAAGCCATTCAATCCCGCAAATCAAGAACAATAACGGATTGACAGCTAACAGAACACCAAACAAACACGAAACCCCCTTTCCGCCATGAAATTTTAACCAAATTGGAAAACAATGACCAATGATTGCAGAAAAACCACACCAAACACTAAATACTTCGCCACCAACATAATGCCCCAATAAAACCGCTAACACGGCTTTAAGCATATCTAAAACCCAAACCAGACCTGCCAAACGTAATCCACCAACCCGCATGACATTTGTTGCACCAATATTTCCGCTACCAACCTTGCGCAAATCCCCCTTGTTAAACAATTTTGTTATCAATATACCAAAAGGTATTGAACCAAAAAAATAAGAAATAATTATTGAAAAAATGTATAACATGTCGTTTTTCCTTGATTTTATGTTTGTTTTCTATAAAATAACAGAAACCTTAACAAAATAAAAGGAAAATAAAGTGGCAAATCATAAATCATGTGATAAAAGAATTTTAGTAACAGCAAAGAAAAATGCAATCAATACTGCACGTCGTAGTGCTGTTAAAACCGCAACCAAGAAAGCATTGATCGCTATTGAATCAGGCGATAAAGCTGCTGCAGTTGCTGCTACACGCGCAGCTGAAAGCAAAATTATGAAAGCTGCTGGTAAAACAATGCCAAAGAAAACTGCTTCTCGTAAAGTTGCTCGCTTGGCAAAAAAAGTTGCAAAAATTGCATAATTGATGCTGTGCTTTTATCAATAAAAAATCGTCCAATCGGACGATTTTTTTTATCTTCAAAAATAATTTTAATTCAAAGGCGCACCCCAATGTTGTTGGATATTTCGTTCAGCATCCATCGGACTAACCAAGACTTGCGGTGTTAAAATAACCACCAATACTTCACGCGATGCAGAAGTTTCACGAGAACCGGATAACGCCATAAAATCAGGATCACCTAAACCATAACGTGTATCATTGTTTTTCTGTTTTTCAAACCCAGATACAACCAACATTTGCCCAGATTCCATAATAACTTCTTGCATAAATGAACGTTCTTCTACTTCTGGCAATTGCAAAGT